>CAZIVV010000200.1:0-1997 GCA_964542775.1 uncultured Desulfomonile sp. | reverse complement strand
GTATTGAAACAGCAAATGTCATACGACCAGTTTAAGCGGATGGTTGAGCGATTCGACGAAGAGCAGGCCAAAAAATTTAAGAACTCAGGTCTTAAGCCACCGAAACTTAAAGTCAAAGACACCACTTGCACAGTCAACGCCAACATCTCACCGGCAATATACGACGCATTGAAAACTGCATCTGAAATCACAGGCATGACGCAAAGAGCATTGCTTGAACGCTCTCTTACAATGTCACTGGACAAAATCGTTCACTCTCACACCAAAACGGTTTCGTTCTGGAAACGATAATTTAACGAATATGGGGGGGAACTTATGAGTAATCTACCAAACGCAATCCCGGACTTTCCTATGGGCCGAGATAAAAGATTTATCAACAAAGGCCACGATGACGAGTTTCTGGATTTGCAATTATACCGCTGGGCACTAAATAACGACCACGGTTATTTTGAGGCGCTGGGCCGGGCCATCCAAAGCTGGCTGTTGGTCTATCTCAAAGATCTAGGGCAGTACCGATGGCAAATGGACAAACTCGCAGTATGCGCTAAAGGTATCCTCTATAGAGAGAGTATTGCTATATTTGAGAGCTTGCCGCTTCGACAGTGGGGCTTCCCTACTCCAACTCAAAAATCAGGACTACAACATGCTGTAAAACGATTTTTGAAGGCGCAGGGAGTGTCGGAATGAACGAGTCGGCGCACCAACAACTGCACGAGTATTCCCAGCGCAGCGGAACGCAGTTCTGGACAAATCTTTGTGATGTTAAGCATGAGTGGATTCGTCTTAATTCACCGTGGGGGCTGGAGCAGTTAAAACAGCGACTTTATAGCGGATGTACCACAAACTACCGCAAGAAAGTAATTGCCGCCGTCTGGAGTAGAATCAGATTCGACGAACTCAATCACTCACCCAAGTCCGCAGAAGACGAAGCAATCCGTCAGTTCTTGAAAAGGTATGTCAATGACTGATGAAGAAACCCCATTTCAAAAACTGTCTCGATTTTGCACCGGCAACTCCATATCGTTTTGGGTGACGCTATCAGAAATTAACGAAGCATATTTGCGCGAACATATTCCAGGTGGCGCCGAGATTCTCAGGTGGCGATTGAGGCATGGCGGCAATCCGAATCAGCGAATGAAAATCATTAAAAAGACTTTCCTCAAGTGGCCGTGGCGACATCATGGACTGACCATGCAGCAAGCCACTGACAGAGCCATACAAAACTTTTTTGATGTAGCAGAGGGAGAAGAATGATTGAAAAATTGTTTCAGGATTACTGCGACATACATAATAGGAATACTTCTGACGTGTTGCTGGAAGCCATCTCTAGATATTATGCTGAGCCAGGCCGACTCAGACCTGCGGAATTAACACCAGAGCTGCGGCGCAGAATCATGGCCGAGTTCATGGACTCACGCCAGACGCTAGTGATGAATCTGTATCAGCCATGCAATCCACGGCATTGAGTAAGCGACTCAGCCTGGGGCAGGAGAAAACCATATCGTAGCGGAACATTTTTAAAATGATTTAACGAATCCTTCAGCCTAATTGCGGGCATGTCATTTTCCCTTGTGACCGGTCGGTTTCATCTCTTTCCGACCGGATTTTTTTTTACTACAGACGCAAAAACCACAGCTCGCTGCTGTGGCTCTCTAAAGGGGGCTTCTTATGATACACATAGAAACCATTTTTAATGTATCAAAAGTATCGCTGTTATTCAATAGAGTTTGGAGAGTACGCGCTCTTGCGCTCTGTATGCTAAAAACAACTTGACAAATAGACTTTTCTGCCATGAAAATGAATTATTTTAGAAAAAAACTTTTAAAATAAGATTGAATAACGCACCGTGGAGGTGTTACTAATATGTCCATGGCAGACACCGAAGCCGTTTACAAGATGGCTGACGTGAGGCGACTATTTTCAAACATCTCGGACACCCTCGTCAACAAGTGGGATTTGAGAGGACTTATAGATTGTCACAAACATCCGGGAGCATT
>CAZIVV010000199.1:0-7846 GCA_964542775.1 uncultured Desulfomonile sp. | reverse complement strand
GTAAAAGGGCAATTTTAGGGATTAGATCTCAGGAGGTCGCAATGGTAGAGGTTAGGGGTTTGACCAAATTTTACGGTCGGATGGCCGCCATAAAAGATGTCAGCTTTACTGTCCAGACTGGCTCGGTAGTCGGTTTTCTGGGTCCAAATGGAGCGGGCAAGACGACGACCATGAGAATACTGACCTGTTATTCTCCCCCCAGCTCGGGTAGCGTGAGAATTCTGGGAATGGAAGCCACCTCAGAGTCGATGAAAATTCGGCGCAACTTGGGCTATCTTCCGGAGAATGTTCCTTTGTATGACTGGATGAGGGTTCGTGGTTATCTCGAATTTGTGTGTCGCGCCAAAGGAATTCAGCAAAAAAAAAGAAATGATGAGATAGAGAGGGTGACAAGTTCAGTTGGCCTGAACGATGTCATGGGCAAAATAGTCAAATGGCTTTCGAAGGGTTACCGTCAACGGCTGGGTTTGGCCCAGGCCCTCATTGGTGACCCACCAATAATCATTCTGGATGAACCCACCATAGGACTCGACCCGCGTCAAATCAGGGAGATTAGAGGACTTATAAGGAGCCTGTCCAAAGACAGGACCGTCATTCTTTCAACGCACATACTCCCGGAAGTGAGTCAGATTTGTGACCGAGTCATTATCATTAACAAGGGAACCATAGTAGCTGAGGACACTCCGGCCAATCTCATGGCAGCCAGGGGCAAATCCAGGCGTCTGGCTGTAGCTGTAAGGGCTCCGGAGAGAGATCTTGTGCGTCTGATGTCAGAGATGAATGGAGTGACAGGCGTAAAAGCGGCAGGCAATCTTCATGATGGAGTCTCGCAACTCACTATTGACATGAAGCCGGGTCTCGAGCTTCGACCAGAGATAGCCAAGGCCGTAATATCAAAGGGATGGGACCTGTTGGAACTTAAAGCGATAGATATCAGTCTCGAGGATGTTTTCATCGATCTTATTACTGAAGAAACTGGAGACCCCGTAAACACTGATGTCAATGAGCAAAAAGAGGTAGCTTAAATGAGCGGATTTGTGGCTGTATTCAGAAAAGAAATGGCTAATTACTTTGTCTCTCCGATTGCGTATTCGGTCATCGCCATTTTTCTGCTAATCTCCGGTTTCTTTTTTTGGGCAAATCTCTCCCTAATGAGCCTGATATCGCTACAGGCGGCCAGTGACCCCATGATAACACAACGAATAAACTTGACGGACATTGTTATCAGACCGCTTACCCAGAACATGAGCATAGTGCTTCTCTTTCTGATGCCTTTGCTGACAATGAGACTTTTCTCTGAGGAAAAGAAAACCGGATCAATCGAGTTGCTTTTGACATACCCCATATCGGATTTTTCGGCAGTTCTCGGGAAATTTTGCGCTGCGCTTGTGGTTCTTGTGTTGATGCTGGTCGGTACTGTGAGCTATCCGATCATACTGTTAATGCTGGGTGGGTTTGATTACGGAGTTTTTTTTTCGGGTTATTTTGGGTTGCTCATGATGGGAGCCGCTTTCATAGGCATGGGTGTCTTTGTGTCATTGATGACCGAAAATCAGATAATTTCGGCTACCATTACCTTCGGTCTGGCATTGATGTTCTGGATCATAAGCTGGATCTCATCGTTCGTCGGCCACACATCAGGCGAAATATTGAAACAATTCTCCATACTGGAGCGCATGGAATCATTTCATAAAGGTATTATCTCACTGTCTGATGTCACTTTTTTCTTCTTTTTTACATCGGTGTTCATTTTCCTGTGTGTGCGTGCGCTTGAATCTCTGCGTTGGAGGGGCTAACTGCGGATGAAAACAGAATACATAAGAAGCAGGCTATTTCTTGGAGCAAGCTCTATCATCGGAATACTGATCTTTCTCTCTATAGTAACAGGACTTCAGTACATTGTGGTCAAAAACCCTGCCAGATGGGACATAACCCAGGAAAAACAGCACACACTGTCACCTCAAAGCCTTAAGATAACAGGACAATATCGTGAACAGAGCAAGCCTGTCGAAATAATGGCTTTTGTCGAATCGAAAGACCAGCGGGCTCGGACGGAGGCTTCAGATTTGTTTGATCGCTACAGGGACGTGTGGAGCGGTCTTGGCTACACTTTCCTTGATCCTGATAGAGAGCGGGCTGTAGCTCTTCAGAATAAGGTTGACTCCTATCCCACTTTCCTGATCAAGTCAGGGGACAAGACAGAAAGATTGAACTCTATCGATGAAGAAGCTCTTACAAATGCGCTGGTCAGATTACAGAGAGATGATGTCAAGAAAATATATTTTCTGAAAGGTCATGGTGAGCTTTCATCAACATCTGCAGAAGCAATTGGCTTCAGCATAGCCAGGAATCAGATCGAAAAACAGAATTACAAAACAGACGACCTGATTCTGTTGCAGTCGTCTGAGGTTCCGACGGATGCAACCGTTCTTGTTATCGCAGGGCCTCGAACCGATTTGATGCCAGAAGAACTCAAGGCCATAGAGAGGTTCCTTCACAGGGGAGGCTCATTGCTGGTGATGATGAATCCTTTCCAGACGGCTGATTTAGCCAGGGAGCTTTCAAAATACGGTTTTTCCCTCACCGACGACATTGTTGTCGACAAAATGAGTCAGGCGCTTGGTGGGGATTACCTTATGCCTGTAATAACCTCCTATGCGCAATTTCCAATTACCAAAAATTTTGAGCTTGCATCTTTTTTTCCTCAGACCCGTTCTGTGAGAATACTCGAAAAATTGCCTGATACTACAAAAGCCGTGGAGCTGGCATATACGAGTCCGGTTTCCTGGACGATTTCCGAGTCCCAGCTTTTGTCAGGGTCCGCTGAATTCGATGAAAAATCTGGTCGCAAAGGACCCATCCCTGTAATGGCAGTTTCGACAATTTCAACACCAGAAAAAGTCACACAAAACTTGGATGAATCCAATTCCAGTACCAATAAAGAGACTTCATCCGGGGATCAAAAAACAGAGGGTGTTCTTGACGAGCCACTTTCAACTGAAAAAAACAAGCTTTCCAAAACAGCTAGAGTCGTTGTTTTTGGCAGCTCCCAATTTGCGTCCAACAAATTTTACAAGTTGCAGGGAAACGGCGATTTGTTTATGAATACTATCTCATGGCTAGCTGAAGATGAGAATCTGATATCAATAAGACCAAAGTCTGTTAAGGCCCAACCTGTAGTCTTGACCGCCCAGGACTCCCTGATCGCTCTTGTAGTTCCGGTGATATTGACTCCATTGACTGTTGTGCTGGCTGGAATTGTGGTTTTTGTATACAGGCGAAGGATTTCTGTTTAGTGACACCCATACTGACTGTTTTCATTTCCGACAAGAAAGATCAATTGTAAGGAGAAAATCTTACAATGAAACCATCACGACTCATTGTTTACGCCATAATCCTGGCTGGCGTATCAGGATACATTTTTTTTGTAGAGCATGGTTACAAGCGCGAAAAGGAGACCGAACAGGCCAGTGCGGCCAAATTGTTCAGCGCGGCAAAAAACAGTGTCAATCACATAGAACTTTCGAGCAATGAAAATGGCTCAATCGAATTGAGCAAACCATCCGGAGACTGGGTTATTCTTCGACCGCGGCAGTTGAAAGCAGATGAGATAGCTGTTAACACTCTTCTTGCCTCAATTTCCGAGGCGACTGCTGAACGCACAATATCGGACAAAGATGTCAATTGGTCAGACTACGGCTTTGACTCTCCTTCCCTTCTGGTCAGGATAGCAACAGATAATGGCCAAGAGCATGAGATGATTTTTGGAGCCCTCAATCCCTCGAAATCTTCATACTACTTGAGGGTCTCGGGGAATCCGTCCCTGTTTCTTGTAGCTGACACTTTAAAAAATGCGCTTCAAAAGAATTTGTTCGATCTCCGGGACAAAACGATAATGTCTTTTGCTCCAACAGATATTGACACTATAGTCATGGAAAAAGACGGCGTGCGCCATGAATTTCGGAGACAGGACAACGGACAGTGGGGCATGATTTCACCGGAAAATTTCAGGGTAAAAAATGTCGTGATAAGCACTCTGTTACGAAAATTGTCTAATCTCAACGCATTGGAAATACACGATGACACCGCCGGAAATTTTGAGCCGTTCGGCCTCAACAAACCAACGGAGAGCATCTCTATATCAGGCAAGGACATAAACCAGACAATTTATATCGGATCAAAGATTACCTCACCACCATATGGCTCATCCGTGAAAAGAGGCGATTACGCCAGAATAGAAGGATCTGACGCCATCTTTGTCATTGACGACCCTTCGATAACTGATTTCAGGTTTAGCGCTGACGCTCTTCAGGACAAGTCTTTAGTCAATTTGAACATGTCAGACATCAATAGAATGGAGATTCTCTTCTTGGGGAGGAAATGGACATTTGTGAAGACTCCGGAAAAAAAGTGGAAACTCGAAGAACCTGAAAACATAAGTCCATTGAAGGAATGGAGTGTGGCTGGAATACTCTGGAAACTCAGGGAGTTAAATTTTGTGTCGGTTACGTCTCCGAACCAGTCCTTTCCTGAAGAAACAGGCCTGGCGGATCCTCAGGTAGTGATCAATCTGCAAGGCGCAGGATCGGAAAATTCAAAGACCATTAAAATGGCCTGGGCCCAAAAGACACAGAAAAACGAAAATTCAGACTCTTTAGAGAAAAACGGGGAAGCAACTCAACAGTCAGACGACACATCCAGGGGAACCGATCCTGCAGGATTAGATGTTCCGCCGCTAATAAATGTGCTGGTCGAACCAATCGAGTATCCCGAAAAGCTATTCACGGTTGAGGGTTCTATAGTCAGGGCGTTGTTCGAAGATCTGAACACATTGTTAGCGAAGTAATATGATTTTGATCGTTTTATCCACCTGGTATTGATCATTAGGTTGACTGGTTGCAATCATGAACAGCGGGATGCCTGGAGTGATTTAATTCCGACCATTATAGCCGTTATTGCGGCGGGTGTCATGCCCGAAACCCTGGAAACCTGCCCCAGGGACGATGGCCGAAGCATGGAAAGACGTTCCCTCAATTCCCGAGACAAACCCGAAACTGAATCATAATTAAGGTCATCCGGAATCAGTGTTCTTTCGAGTTTCTGAAAATGAGCGGCTTCCCGCTTCTGCCGTTCGATATATCCCTCGTATTTTAGTTCCACCTCTATCTTGAAGGCTATGTCATCTTCAATGTCTTCATCAAACCCAAAGCTCTTGATGTCAGCAAGAGATATTTCGGGTCTCCGAAGCATTCTGGCTGCGCTAACCGTTTCTTTGAGTTCCGTTCCTTTTCGCTCCGAAATAATCGCATTCACCCTTTCTGACGGTTTTATCCTCACACTTTCTAGTTTATGCATCACGGCAACAAATCGTTTTTGCTTTTCCTCGAGCTGTCTGACAAGGTTTTCATCAACCAAACCAATGGTATGGCCTTTCATCAGGAGTCGTTCCGAGGCGTTGTCCTCTCTGAGTAAGAGACGGTATTCAGCTCTTGATGTGAACATCCTGTAGGGCTCATCGACTCCTCGGGTAACCAGATCATCGATCATAACACCGATGTAAGCCTCAGATCTGTCGACCAGAAACGGTGGTCTGGAGCTAATGCCCAAGGCAGCGTTAACTCCTGCGATCAGACCTTGGGCCGCAGCTTCTTCATATCCTGATGTGCCGTTTATTTGACCCGCCAGATACAGCCCGCTATACGATTTCGTTTCCAGGGTTGCCTTCAGGCAAGTCGGATCTATGTAGTCGTACTCTATCGCATAAGCCGGCCTTACAATCTCGGCTTTTTCAAGTCCTGGCACAGACCTGACCAGCTCTAGCTGGAGCTCTGCAGGAAGGGAATTGCCCAATCCTTTAAGGTAAAGCTCATTCGTACGAAGTCCTTCCGGCTCAGCAACAACAGGATGTCGATGCCTATCGGGAAACCGGGCAATCTTGTCTTCCAGGGATGGACAGTATCTGGCCGGAGCTCCCTTGATAGCGCCAGAGTAAAGAGATGACCTCTTGAGATTGGTCCTGACTATTTCATGGGTCAGAGCAGATGTGTAGGAACGGAAACACGACCGATTTGGCCTGTTGATGGCTTTGGTAGACATGGAGAACGGTCTGTGGATTTCGTCTCCCTTATCTTCGGACATAGCTGATAAGTCTACAGTAGACCCTTTTACTCTCGGTGGAGTTCCCGTCTTGAATCGCCCCCAAGGCAGTGACATTTTCCTGAGAAACTCTGCAAGTCCAAGCGCAGGAAACTCACCAGCCCGACCAGCGCCATAACAAACTGGCCCCTGATGTATCACGCCTGCCAGGAATGTTCCCGTGGCGAGAATTACGGCATCAGCATAAACTTCATAACCCGAACGTTCAACAACACCGCGGCACAGCGATCCATCCAGTATCAGCCCATCTACCATTTCCTGTCTGATCAGAATGTTGGGCTCAGATTCTATGGCCGTTTTCATGGCGATGGCATAGTCCAGTCTATCGCACTGCATTCTCGAACCCTGAACGGCCGGCCCCTTGCTGGTTCCAAGGTTCTTATACTGAATACAGCTGGCGTCTGCGGCTTTACCCATTTGACCACCAAGCGCGTCTATTTCCTTTACCAGGTGCCCCTTACCCAAACCGCCAATGGACGGGTTACAGGGCATTAACCCAATGGAATCGGCGCTCAGCGTGTACATCCACACACCAAGTCCCAATCTGGCAGCCGACAAGGCCGCCTCACAACCTGCGTGACCGCCGCCTACAACTATTACCTGAGTTTTATCTATCTTGGGCCGCCTTGGTGTTTTTTTCCTGAGGTTGCTCCATCCGAACCATGAGCCATCTCTGAGTCTTATCTTTGCCAAAATGGACCAACGCCTCGGTCTGATCCAGAGTCAGGTTGTAAATACCTGTCTCCATAACGAAATCTTTATCCTTGCCATCTGCAAATGACCATGCCGCCCTTTGGGTCTGCCTGTCGACAGATCCCTTGACAGGTCTGGTTGTCTGGGTGCTGGAATTGTAATAAGTGCCCTTGATAATACCCTGTTTGTCGACAGCGAGTTGCAGCAGGGTGTTTGAATTGGTGGCGCCAACCTCGGTAATGGCAAAAACGCCCAGAGGCATCAATTCCTCTTGCTGATCTGTCGCAGTTGCTGGAGCATTTGCGATTTCACTGGCCTGGCTGTAATATTCGGAAGCCGAAGCTATTGGCGCTTCATTGTTGTATACACTATCACCCTCGTAATAAATACCAGAGGAGTAGTCATAGTACTGAGGGGATGACCAGGCTGATCCTGCTATGAATCCTGCCAGCGCTCCCCATGCGGCCGGTCGCCACCAGTGATTCCATGCATACTGATATCTACCCATGTTCTCCCAGTACTGATGAGCCAGGTTGGGGTGATCCGCCCACCATTGAGGCGTAAACATGTTATTGTATCGGTCTTTTATGTTATTCCTCACCTGGTCAGCGTTGTTTCTGTCACGCTCTGCGGCTCTGGCATCCTGACGACCTTCACCTGAAAGCTTCCCGTCTAGTCTGGCTGGACGCTCACCCGCGCCTGGCTTTCCCATAAGATGCTGGAGACCTGCTGCGCCGAGGGCTCCTGCAGCCGCGCCCGCCCCAACTTTTCCCAGGTCAGATAATCCAGGTCTGTTTTCAGGAGGAAGATTCAAAAACTTCTGCAGATTTTCCCTGCTTGGCTTCCCCTGCAAATCTCCCTGAAAAGCTTTTTGACCAGGACCACTCACAGCAGGCCTGGACTGAGGCGCAGGTCTCGGTTTGCGATCTCCCTGACGCCTATTTAACTGAGACGGGCTGGATGATCTCTGTTCGCGTCCAATATGTCCGTTAAATCC
>CAZIVV010000198.1:0-22348 GCA_964542775.1 uncultured Desulfomonile sp. | reverse complement strand
TCACATTTTGAGGGACCAACAAAATTCGGGTTTACTTGAAATATTTGTCCGAGGGGGAGGTTTGATTGTGTCCAATCAACTGATAAGGCAGTGGAAAGTTTTCACTATACTGCAATTCAGCTCACAAGGAGTAACTGTAACAGAACTTGCTGATAAAATAGAGGAAAACCAGAGGTCTATATACCGGGACCTGGAAACCTTGGTAAAAGCAGGTTTTCCAGTTTACAGCTACAGAGACAATAATGAATCCAGATGGAAGTTGATTGACGGATACAGAACTTGTTCCATATTTCCTGTAACAATCAGTGAGCTTATATCGCTCCAAGTGAGTCTTAACATACTGGAAGTATTCAAAGGATCAATTTTCTATGAGGGCTTGCGAGGACTTTTCGACAAGCTCAGGCACACCCTTCCTGAAAGCGCTTTTTCCCATGTGGATCAACTCGCCAGGACAATCAATTTCAGCTTTACCGGCCTAAAAAATTATTCCGGGAGGAACAATGTCCTGGATTTAGTCTCAAGAGCCACAACCTCAATGACAAGGATTGAAATTAAATACAGGTCCTTATCTACTCAGTCTCAGTCAGTTCGAGTGGTTGATCCTTACCAGATAAAAGCCTTGGACATGTGTGTTTACCTGGTCGGTTTTTGCCATCTTCGAAAAGATGTCAGAACCTTTGCCATTGAACGCATTGAAGAAGTAAGATTGTTGGATGAGGGATTCGATACGCCTTCAGATTTTTTTGCGGCCGCCGATCAGAAGGCCGCTTTCAGGGTGATGCATGGCGAACCAGAAACTGTTAAAATAAGAATAAAATCTGCAGCTGCGCATACGGTCAGAGAGCGACTTTGGCATCCGAGCCAGCAGGTCAGGGAACTCAGGAACGGGGCAGTGATCGTAACACTCAGGGCGCCAATCAGCCGGGAGATCATTTCCTGGATTCTTGGATATGGCTCCATGGCCGTTGTTATTGAACCAATGTCCTTACGTAGCCTATTGATAAAAGAGCTAGAGTTGAGCGCGAAAAAGTATAATTCTAAAAGCTCCAGAAGAGCCAAAGCCGTTTTGGCCAAGAAAAAAAAATGAGAACCGGACTGATTGTGCTTTCTGGGGCGTTACTCACTTTGTTACTATTGTCATGACCAAATGCTCATTGTGTTGGAACTGTCTGGATTCAGAGTTTAAAAAAGGTTGTAACGTCCGTTTTTGAGAATGTGAGGCTAAAAATGAGAGGCGCTGGATATGTTATTCATTTGGTGGCAGTCGCGTTGCTGATGATTGTCGCTGGAGTGGGTGTGAGCGCGGCCCAAAGCGTGAGTTACCCCGGTGGATCAGTAACTTGGGGCGGCTATGATAGCAGTGTCAGTTATCCCGGTGGCAACGTGAATTGGGGTCCTCAAAGGGGATCTGTGAACGTTCCGGGAGCCGGAATACGATGGAATTCATCTGGCGGAGGCAGGGTAAACATAAACTTGCCGGGAGTGGGATTCAGAACCAATATTCGATGGTAGGTGTGGGGCACAGATAGGGGAGAGACTTCAACTCTCCCCCTTTATTGTTAAAAGCTTTCTGCTACCGGCAGTTCTTCCACCTGAATGTCCTCGCTCCGTAAATGGCGCTGGATCCCAAATCCTCCTCAATTCTAAGAAGCTGGTTGTATTTGGCTATCCTGTCGGTTCTGGAAGCGGACCCGGTCTTGATTTGTCCCGTTCCAAGACCCACAACCAGATCAGCTATGGTTGTGTCCTCAGTCTCGCCACTTCTGTGAGACACTATTGACGTGTAACCGAATGACGATGCCAGGTTCACAGCCTCAATCGTTTCGGTCAGGGTTCCTATCTGGTTGAGCTTTATCAGAATCGAGTTTCCTACACCCAAATCAATCCCTTTTTGCAGCAATTCGATGTTGGTTACAAACAGATCATCGCCCACTATCTGAATTTTTGAAGCAAGCTTTTCTGTCAGTAATTTCCATCCGTCCCAGTCATTCTCGTCCATCCCGTCTTCCAGTGATACGATAGGATATCTATCGACCAGGTCAGCATAGAAATCGACCATTTCCGCTGAATTCTTGCGCGCCCCTTCACCTGTCATATCGTAAAGACCTTCCCTGTAAAAGGAGCTTGCAGCAGCGTCCAGCGCTATGAATACATCTCCTCCTGGTGTGTATCCAGCTTCTTCTATAGCCTGAACGATCACCTTGAGGGCCTCTTCGTTAGAGCTGAGGTTTGGGGCGAAACCACCCTCGTCGCCTACTGATGTATTAAGTCCTTTTCCTTTAAGAACTTTTTTCAAAGTGTGAAAAATTTCAGCGCCCATCCTCAGGGCATCCGAAAAACAGCAGGCTCCGGCAGGCATGACCATGAATTCCTGAATATCCACGTTATTGTCAGCATGCGCTCCACCATTTAATATATTCATCATCGGAATGGGCAATCTGCGCGCTCCAACACCACCGAGGTACTTGTAAAGAGGCAGCCCCAGTTCCATGGCGCATGCCTTGGCTGCAGCTAGGCTCACTCCAAGTATAGCGTTTGCCCCCAGGTTATGTTTGTTGTCCGTACCATCCAGATCGATCATCATTCTATCCAGACCGGCCTGATCAAGCGCGTCTATACCCAGAATTGCCGGCCGGATTTCATTCATGACGTTGTCAACGGCCTTTTGAACGCCTTTGCCCAAATAGCGTCTGCTGTCACCGTCTCTCAACTCAACAGCCTCGTTCTCGCCCGTGGAAGCCCCTGACGGAACAGCTGCTGTCCCTATAGCCCCGTCTTCCAGCATCAGGTCAACCTCAATGGTCGGGTTTCCGCGTGAGTCCAGTATCTCGCGTGCCTTTACTTCCATGATGTCAAATCGCATATCATCCCTCCTCGTCTATTTTGTACCCCAAAAAGTGAGTGATTTCCCAATTCGCTCTGGATGGCCCTTCGTAAGAAGCTCTTATCCCCTGTTCATCAATTCAGTCTGCACATGGTCGGTCATTTGAATTGCTTGTAGCCATCCATAGTCACACTATTTCAGAAAGAAATCTCATTTTACAACAAAAAGAAATATTTCTGCACAAATTTAAAGAAGTCTATCGGTGCGCTCATTGACATTTTCGGTTTATGGCTGAAAATGACTGTGTCCAATTACATTGAGGGACTATTCGGCGAAAAGTCGCAACCCTGAACCGGTCGTGATTATTAATCTGTGATCTTTTTGTGAATTTAGAGTAAAAGTTAAGCAGGGATCAGGTTTTCAGTAGCTGCAAAGGTATTTCAGGAGGAATTTTTGTCAGACATCAAAGTGCTGGTAGTGGGTGGAGCCGGCTATGTAGGATCACATTTCTGTGTTCATGCTCAGGATGCGGGGCTTGAAGTCCATGTTCTGGATAATCTGTCAAAAGGACACAGGGCAGCTCTGAGGTGTTCCAGATTCATACAGGCCGATCTGACCAATTTTGACGAAATATGTGAGCATCTTTCTGGTGTCAGTTATGACACCATCTTTCATTTTGCAGCCCACGCTTTGGTGGGAGAGTCAATGGCAAATCCGGCGCTTTACTACCGTAGCAACGTAATAGCGGCATACAATCTATTGGAAGCCATGCGCATAACTCGGCATGAAAAGATCGTGTTTTCTTCCAGTTGCGCTGTTTATGGCTATCCGGACAAATTACCAATAACCGAAGATCAACCCAGAAATCCGATATCCCCTTACGGCCGCACCAAATTGGCTATGGAATGGATGCTTGAGGATTATCACAGGGCCTATGGGCTTAGGTCAGCCAGCCTGAGGTATTTCAATGCAGCCGGATGTGAGCCATCCAGGGGACTTGGTGAAGACCACGATCCCGAGAGTCACCTGATCCCGAATGTTGTAAAGGCTGCTCTGGGACTCAGCGGGGAGCTGGTCATATTTGGCAACGACTATCCTACGCAGGATGGAACATGCATCAGGGACTACATCCATGTAACGGACCTGGCCGAGGCCCACATGGCGGCAATGAAAATTCTTGATCAGGAAGAGTTTATTCAGCTCAACCTGGGGACAGGCGAAGGCTACTCCAACCTGCAGATAGTAGAGGCAGTTTCTTCAGTTATTGGCGCCCGCTTGGAGCCGAGATTCGGACCTAGAAGACCAGGGGATCCAGATGAACTTGTAGCTGACTCTGCTAAGGCATGGAGAATTCTTCGATGGAAACCAACCAGATCGAGCATGCAGTCTATAGTAACTGAAGTGATTGAATGGTTTTCAAAAAATCCGCGTGGATATGACAAGTGATTGATACAGCAAAACCACCAATAAGGAAGATTGGCTAATGGCAACAATTTTAGTAACTGGTAGCGCCGGTTTCATAGGTTTCTTTGTTTCTCTGCAGTTACTCAGGATGGGTCATAATGTAGTCGGAGTGGACAATTTCAACCCTTATTACCTCCCGCGACTGAAGTTCGAACGAGACAGCATCCTTAAAAAAAATCCGAATTTTGTCTCCGTTGCTGGAGACTTATCTGAGCGGACGTTCGTCGACAGTGTTTATGACACTTACAAGCCAAATATAACGCTTCACCTGGCTGCTCAGGCCGGTGTTCGTTATTCCCTGAAAAATCCCTATTCATACCAGAAATCCAATCTGGAAGCTTTTGTGAACCTACTGGAAAAAGCCAAACGGTCAGGCCTGGAAAGATTTGTCTATGCCTCGAGTTCAAGCGTGTATGGCGGGAATACCAAGATGCCATACTCTGAGAATGACCCGGTAAATACGCCTATAAGTCTCTACGCTGCGACTAAACGATCCAACGAACTGATGGCGTACACTTACACCCATCTCTGGAAACTTCAGACTGTTGGACTCAGGTTTTTTACAGTTTACGGGCCATGGGGACGACCTGACATGGCCTATTGGTCTTTTCTCGAAAACATGCGACACCAGGAACCGATCAAGGTGTTCAATTACGGTAAAAACAAGAGGGATTTTACCTACATAGATGATGTGGTCACCGGCGTGGTCGCGGCGCTTTTCTCTGACAGGCTCGAGCCGTATGAGATTATCAATCTGGGTAACAACAAGCCTCAGGAATTAATGGAATTTATCCATATCCTTGAAAAGTTGTCAGGAATGAGGGCAGTGATGCAAATGGTTGAACCGCAACCGGGCGATGTGGTAGCAACGTATGCAGATATAACTGCTGCCTCGGCAAAGCTCAACTTTAACCCCGCAACGCAATTAACAGACGGTTTGAAAGCTTTCGTCAGCTGGTTCGACGATCATGGAAGCCTGGTTGATGAGGTGCGGGAATTCAGAAAAAGCTCAGCGTCATAATTGTTAGCCTTAAAATTTGTTCAGGGGAATGTGGTTTGGACAACCTCAAAAAAGTATTGAGTTTTCAATAATCACAGGGAGTGAGGACCAAAAAGTGGAAAAACTGTTTTATCCATCATCCATCGTAATCTTTGGAATTTCTACACAACCGAACAACCTTGGAAAAGAAATCGCCAGGAACCTTTTTGAATTCTCCTATACTGGCGTAATTTATTTTGTCGGTAAGGAAGGCGGGGTCCTTTTTGGCAGAAAGATTCACGACTCCCTTCATGAGATAGAAGACGAAATAGATCTGGCAATAATTCTTACGCCTGCCCGGACTGTTCCTGAGATTCTGGAACAGTGTGGCAAGAAGGGTATCAAGAGGGCCGTGATCGAGAGCGGAGGTTTCGGGGAATTCGGCGAAGATGGCAAGCGACTGGGGAACAAGCTGAAAAGTATTGCCCAGAGCTACGGGATGAGGTTTGTGGGTCCTAACTGCATTGGTCTGATGAACGCGTCAAATGGACTGGTGACTCCGTTCGCACGTCTACAGAATGTTTTCAAGCCAGGTGGTGTCGGGATCATTGCGCAAAGTGGGGGGGTTGCGCTCTCCTTTCTCAACATGTTTGACAGTGAGCAGTTGGGGTTCAGCAAATTTTCCTCCATTGGAAACAAAATTGATGTTGACGAAAATGACCTCCTCGAATTCTATGTGAGGGATACGGACACTTCGGTGATCTGCATGTATCTTGAGTCTATAAAAGACGGCAAGAGACTGACTGACATAGCGCGAAATTCTACAAAACCCATACTTGCTCACAAGGCTAACATCAGTTCCCTGTCCAAGGCTATAGCTCAATCGCATACAGACGCGCTGGTCAATGATGACATGGTTGTTGATGCAGCTTTTGAGCAGTCAGGAATCAAGCGATTTAGGGAGAACCGGTCTTATCTCGATTTTGTGAAAATTCTCCAGCTACCAAAGATGCAAGGTCGCAATCTGGCCGTTGTATCGCGCTCTGGAGGTCATGCCGTCATTGCATCTGATGCCGCGTCTACTTACAAGTTTAATCTTCCTCCGTTCAAGGAAGAATTTCTCAACATGATCCGGCAGCACCTTAGAGCAAAAGTCATATCGCTTTCAAATCCGCTAGATCTAGGGGACTTGTTCGATTTTGACGTCTACGTTCAGATAATCGAGCATACGCTCAAGCAGCCCGAGATTGACGGAATACTTCTTATCCAGACCTATTTTGCATCGGCTGAGGGTAATTCATCCCGCTCCCTGTTCCATTCAGTGGCTTCATTATCGCGGAGATACAATAAACCTGTGGTTTTGTGCGTACACACAGAACAGCAGGAAATATCCAGGCTTTTTAAGGAATTTGACTTCCCTGTTTTTCAGGATCCAGAGAGAGCTGTGTGCGCCCTGGACGCCGTCATCAAATACAATGAAAGTATTAAATCCAAAGCCTCGGACAGATCTATAAGTATTCCTTCTCCAGAGCCTAAAGCTGACCAGATAAGACAAATTATCCAACAATGTGTTCAGAGAGGGGCAAACCCTCTCCTTGACGAATGCCTTGATCTGGTCAAGAACCTTGGGATTAGTTTGCCGGATCACGAGTTTGTTTCAGATGTGGATTCCCTGAAACGTGCGTACAAAAGACTTACCGGGAATGTAGCGCTCAAGGTGGTGGCCTCTGGAATTTCTCATAAATCAGACAGGGGAGGAGTCCGTCTGAATCTTGCCGGAGAACAATCCGTGACGAATTCTTTCTCAGACATGGCGGCTATTTTTGGCGTCAATCCCGATGAAGGTCTTAAGGGTTTCATAGTTCAGCAGATGCTATCTACTCAGGAGGGCGGTCTTGAGCTCATCGTTGGCGCAAAAAGAGACGCACAGTTTGGTCCAGTCGTCATGCTCGGACACGGGGGCATATTTGCTGAGATTCTTGGCAAAACCTCTATCAGGTTGGCCCCTTTGACGTCAAATGAGATTGACAGAATGATAGAATCACTTCCAGGCTCGGAAATCCTGGCTGGAGTCCGTAACAGACCAGGCATAGACAAGGGAGCTTTAAGAGATGTAATAGCCCGGGTGGCCTGGTTGATAGAAACTTTTGACGAAATAGATCAGATAGATTTAAATCCTGTCAGCGTTTTTTTCAACGGAGCAGTTGTTTTGGACGCCAGGTTGTATTTGAGAGAGTTATCCTGAACTACAGATAAGACAAAGCGGGGAGTCTGGAATGTCTCATAGAATTGAAGTGAAATTGAAAGACAAATTGCCTGATCCAAATGGAAAGAGGCTGATGAACAGGGTGCGCCGGGATTTGGGAATAGAGTTGGTTGACATCAGGGTTGCTGAGAGTTTTGTTCTGGACATTCCGCTTTCTCCTGATCAGCTTAGAACAGTTTCTGAGGATGTTTTTCTGGATCCGGTTATACAGGAAGTTTCCATAGATGAGCCAATTTCAATGCCTTGTGACTGGCTAATAGAGGTGGGATTCAAACCGGGAGTTACAGACAATGTTGCCCGTACTGCAAAGGAAGCGGTTCAGAGAACCGTAGGTGTAAGGTTCCCGCAGGATGAGGCTGTCTACACCCGTAAGCTTTATTTCATAACAGGAAAAATCTCGCGCGAGTTGGCCGGAAAGATCGCAAAAGATTTACTTGCCAACGAGCTGATACAAACCTGGAAAGTTTATGCTCCTGACGAAGACAGATCAGCAGTGGTCATCCCCAAGGTTCAGGCAAAGACCAGAGCTGAGATTCAAGCCATTGATTTGGCTGTTAGCGATGACGAGCTGATTCGGATAAGCAGGGATGGAATCCTGGCCCTTTCTCTGGGGGAAATGAAAGCCATCCAGGAATTCTTCACAAATGATGGATTCCTTTCATTGCGAAAGGAGCATGGGCTCACAAGTCTAATAACAGATTGTGAGCTGGAGGTCTTGGCTCAAACCTGGTCAGAGCACTGCAAGCACAAAATTTTCAACGCCATAATAGACTATGACTGTGATGGGACCCGGACAGTCATAGACAGCTTGTTCAAGACCTACATTCAGCAGTCAACGGCTGAAATAAGGGACAGTAAGGGTGATAAGGACTATTGCCTATCGGTGTTCAAAGACAATGCCGGAGTCATCAGATTTGACGATGACTGGAACCTGGTTGTCAAGGTTGAGACCCACAACTCGCCCTCGGCTCTCGATCCTTATGGCGGGGCATTAACAGGGATTGTTGGGGTGAACCGGGACCCTTTCGGCACGGGTATGGGTTCAAAACTGATTTTCAACACCGACGTGTTTTGTTTTGCTCCACCGGATTTTAAAGGCGTGATTCCTCAGAGGCTGCTACACCCGAAAAGAGTCTTCGAGGGTGTAAGGGAGGGTGTTGAACACGGCGGGAACAAGAGCGGAATACCTACTGTGAACGGAGCGGTGGTTTTTGACGAGCGTTACTTGGGTAAGCCTCTGGTTTTTTGTGGCACAGGAGGCTTGATGCCAAGAGTTATCAATGGAAAACCGGCGCACGTAAAAAAAGCCAGCGCCGGAGACAGAATTCTTATGGTAGGCGGAAGGATCGGAAAAGATGGCATTCACGGCGCCACTTTCTCATCTGAGGAGCTACATGAAGGCTCTCCAGTGAGCGCTGTTCAGATCGGTGATCCGATAACACAGAAGAGAATGACTGATTTCTTGCTCATGGCGAGGGATCAAGGGCTTTACAGCTCGATAACAGACAATGGAGCCGGGGGGTTGTCATCCTCTGTGGGCGAAATGGCAAACGAGTCGGGTGGCGCGAGGCTTTCGCTCGATAAGGCTCCCCTGAAGTATCAGGGGCTTCAACCTTGGGAGATTTTGGTTTCTGAGGCTCAGGAGAGAATGACTGTGGCAGTGCCCGTGGAGAAACTTAATAACTTCCTCTCCCTTGCCAACAAAATGGACGTTGAAGCCACTGACCTCGGTGAGTTTACTGATGATGGAAATTTTACCGTTATGTGGGGTTCACAGACGGTCTCTCTGCTCCCTTTGGAGTTTCTGCATGGCGGATTGCCAAGAATGCGGCTAAAAGCTAGTTGGAAGGCCCCTGTCCATGTTGAGCCAATCCTTGAATGTCCTGATGATCTCACTCCGACGCTTCTTGATCTTCTCTCTCGTTGGAACATCTGTTCCAAGGAGAGTCTGGTTCGTCAGTACGATCATGAGGTTCAGGCAGGGTCTGTAATCAAGCCACTGGTGGGGATAACAAATGATGGACCTGGAGATGCAGCCGTAATTCGGCCTGTTCTTGACCGTTTCAGGGGAGTGGCTGTCGGATGCGGAATTGCTCCACGGTATTCAGATCTGGACACTTATCACATGATGGCCTGTGTGGTCGATGAGGCTGTGCGCAACATCCTCTGCGTCGGAGCTGATCCGGACCACATGGCCGGATTGGATAATTTTTGCTGGTGTGACCCCGTGCAGTCCGAAAAAACGCCGGATGGCGAATACAAGCTGGCTCAACTCGTCAGGGCCAACATGGCTCTTTATGACATTTGCAAAGCTTACAGTGTCCCGTGCATTTCCGGGAAAGACAGCATGAAAAATGATTATTCAATTGGGGATACCAAGATATCAATTCCCCCGACAGTCCTGTTCACAGCGGTGGGAGTCGTTCCTGATGTCAGGTTGTGTGTTACCCCAGATTTTAAAAATGATGGAGATCTGATCTACGTGTTGGGACTCACCAAAAACGAAACCGGAGCTTCCGAATACCTGGCGTCAAGGGGTTTGACCGGAAACAGCGTTCCCAAGCTCTCGGACCCGCTTGAGTCAATATCAATGTATAGGGCGCTACACAAAGCAATAAAGGACAAACTTGCAGTCTCCGTACATGATTTGTCTGATGGAGGTCTGGCTGTCGCTTTGGCTGAGAGTTGCTTCTCCGGTGGCTTTGGCGCGGATGTTTCAATAGACCGCTTAAGAATTAAGGACATCAGCAGAGAAGATGAAGCCCTGTTTTCTGAGAGCCCCTCCAGATTTCTCGTTTCAATCAGGTCTTCGGATAGGACGAGGTTTGAAAATGTTTTCCAACTCTATCATCTTTCCCTGATTGGATACGTTTGTGAAAAGCCTGAACTGATCATTAGAGGCCTCAGCGACCGAATTGTAGTAAAGGCCAGCCTCGCAGCAATGAAAAATGCCTGGCAGGCCCCATTGGGGGTATAAACACACGTCCAGTTTTTCTGATTCGGTTTTTATTCCCAAGATTAACAAACGCATGCTTTCCACGTATCAAAAAAGCGTGTTTATCGACGTGTAAAGATCGCTTCGAGCTTATCCTTTTTACGGAGGTTATGATGGATGCGTTGCGCTCCCACTTTGTAATGGTTGTCGACTTTCTAAGATCACACCAGTTGTTGGAGGGAGCGATAATAATAGTCATAGGGACAATGCTGGCTGCTCTTGTAAGACAAATTTCATCGAGCTTTTTTAGGTTTCTTGCTGACAGACATGGCCTGAATCTGGAGCAGATATTCGGCGAAAAATTGACACGAACCCTTTGGCTTACGGTAATCCTGATTTCGTTCCACAGGGCGACACCCATGGTCGTAGGAGCAAGCACAGAGGCCAATTTTGTCTTACAGGGAATTTCTGAGTCATTACTCGTCATCTTGTGGGCAGTAACTATTGGCAGAATCTTTCGTGTTATGAGCCTAAAGAAACGAACAGGCAAATTTCATAACCTGGAGATGATACAATTCGGATGCAACATTGGAATAGCGCTGGTAGTCATAAACGCCGGGTTCATGCTGCTTGCAGTGTGGAGAGTCGATATTACCCCTTTGCTGGCGTCTGCCGGCATTGTAGGCCTGGCAGTAGCCCTTGCTGCTAAAGACACTCTGGCAAACTTCTTTGGTGGGATTAATCTCTTTGTGGACCGGCCTTTCAAACAGGGTGACTATGTGGTTCTGGGAACAGGGGAACGTGGGGAAATAGTTGAAATCGGATTGAGGAGCACCAGAATTCTCACGCGCGATGACGTGATGGTCTCCATCCCAAACGCCGTAATTGCGGGTTCAAAAATCGTAAACGAAAGCGCTCCTGAACCGCATTTCAGGGTAAGATTAAAGATAAGTGTCGCTTACGGGTCGGATGTCGATTTGGTAGAGAGCAACCTCATCAGAATTGCGAAACAGGAAAAGCTTGTTGCAGAAAATCCTGAGCCTCGGGTTCGGTTCAGGTCCTTCGGGGATTCATCGTTGGAGTTCGAATTGTTATGTTGGGCACAATCTCCGGACAGGAGAGGACTTATGCAGCACAAGCTAAACAAGACAATTTATAAAGAATTCAATGATCTGGGTATAGTTTTTCCGTTCCCGCAACGTGAAGTCTACATTCATCATTCAGTTAATCCTGTCGAATAAGAGTCGTCTTGAGTCCAGCATGAAATTTTCATATCGCCAGGTATGTTGAAACAAGGTGATCCAGAACCATGTGGATGTCCTCGACCGGTCCGTACTCGCCCTTTTCCGATTGAACGTGAATCACATGATGGGCGATTTTTTTCATTATTCCGCCATCAAAACCAACAATGGCTATGGGAATGGCATTGTTATCGACCGCATACTGAAGGGCGTTTACAACGTTGGCAGAATTGCCACTGGCCGATATTCCCACCACAAGATCTGACGGACTCATAAGATTTCTAAGCTGTCGGACAAAAATGCTGTCGTAACCAAAGTCGTTTCCAAGGCATGTCAGAAAAGCCACATTTGAAGCCAGGCTCACGCAGCGAAATGGTTTCTTTCCCTCTGGAGACGCACAGACGCACAAATCATTCGCAAAATGATTAGCCGTGGCGGCGCTCCCTCCGTTACCCATGAAAAAAATGGTGGATCCTCTTTCCCGGGCCTTGGAGAATTCTTCAATGACCTTTCCGATGGAGTCAAAATCCAGAGCGTTCATGAGAGTCTTGAGTCTGCTAATGTAACCTCTTGCATAGTCCGATTCTTTGATGATCATGGGTAACTAAACCTCTGAATGATTTTTGGCCTCTAACAGTCCGCGTCAAAAAGTGTGAAATTTAGAGCTCCATATTCTAGGAAAATAGCGAGCGCGCTGTCCACAATTAAATCGGGATAATTTGAATTACTACTATAGTCCGCAGTGAGGCCAGAATACTCAATCTGATTGATCCCGAATCTTTTATTCTGAAGTTTTTGCCACGTCACAGGCGAGAGGGAAAGGAAATTAACACAGTCCGGGTTCCGGTCCAGCAACACATTCAGAAACCTGAATTGCGCGCGGAGTTTTCATCTCGAGGGAACAACATTTCTAAAAAAAGGCCGCGTCCGGTAGCAAAGCCCTAAACAATCATAAAATCCAGCAGTTATCAATTATCACATCGGACGCGGCTCTACAAAACATAATACTGTATCAATAACGCTTATCACTAATTGTCAGGTTCCGTAGGGGAATTTAGGCCCATCCTGACTGAACCAACATGTTATCTTTGGGCGCCTCTCAGTTTAAACCTCTGGATTTTACCTGTAGCTGTTTTGGGCAAATCCTCAACAAAACGAACACCCCAGGGACGTTTGAATTTAGGCAGCCTTGTAGCCAGGTACTCCATAAGAGTCTTTTGAAGCTCATTCTCCGGTTCGGTTGTCCAGCCTTCATTTAAAACTGCATATGCGAATGGTTTTACCAATCCTTCAATCTCATGTCCCACGACCGCACACTCGTGTACGGCCTCGTGTTCCATTAATGCATGCTCTATTTCCATTGGAGACACCCAAAGACCGCCAGCTTTTAGCATGTCGTCACCCCTACCTTGATAGGTAAAATAGTTGTCGTTGCTAACGCTATACATGTCGCCGGTCCTGAACCATCCGTCTCCCATGATCTTGGAAGCATTTTCTTCGGGTTTGTTCCAATAGCCCGGAGTTACGCTGGCGCCTCGAATGAGCAGGTGGCCCGTGTCACCTACACCTGCTGGATTGCCATCATCGTCTACGATCCTGGCTTCATAGCCGGGAACCAGTTTACCAGATGTTCCAGGACGGGTCTCTCCAGCTCGGTTCGAAATGAAAATATGCAGGGCCTCGGTTGAACCAATTCCGTCGAGAATCTCCAAGCCTGTCTTTTCAAACCACTTGTTGAATACCTCTGGAGGCAGAGCTTCTCCTGCTGAAACGCAACGACGAATGCTAGTGAATTTAAGATCTTCCATCTTCTTGATCAGAGAATTGTACTGGGTCGGAACTCCAAAAAATAGGGTGGGTTTGAAAGTCGTTATCGTTTCAATGACACTTTCAGGAGTCGGGGGGCCAGAGAGAAGAACCGTAGTAGCGCCATGTCTCAATGGGAAAGAAACGCTGTTTCCAAGTCCATAGGCAAAAAACATCTTGCTGACAGAGAAGCAGACATCCTCTGGAGTAATTTCCAGAACGGTTTTGGCGTAACAGTCCGCAGTGTGAATCATGGCTATTTGTCTGTGAGGTGTACCCTTGGGTTTCCCAGTGCTCCCAGAGCTGTAAAGCCAGAACGCTATCTCATCAGCTTTCTTTAGAAATTGCCTTGGCTCTGTGGAAGCGGCGCTCAACAGGGAGTTGAAATCCTTGTCCATGAAGATCTTTTTTACCGAAGGGCCGGTTTTTACAGCAGCTGCAGGGCTAGTGGTGGTTGTAACCAGCAACTTCGCGTCACTGTCCTTGAGCAGGTAGTCGTAATCTTCCTCTTTCAGCATGGTATTGACAGGCGCAGGCCAGGCTCCGTGTCTCTGGCTGCCCAGAAATGTGTACATGAACTCAGGAGTATCAGGAGCGACTATCAATACCCTGTTCTCCGGCTCAATCCCCATGTCTTTCAACAAATTGGCAAAACGGTTGATGTTTGTGTTCAGTTCCCCGTAGGTGACTTTGCGGTCTCCGCAACAAACAGCAATTCTCTCCGGATTTTCAAATGGAGTCTTGCCAAGAAGCTCCGTTACCAGGTCAAACGCTTTACCTTCTGTCATCTCTGCCATGTACTACCCCTCCAGTTGTTATGAAATTTGGCTACCTGCGCATCAAACCTCACACGAGCTTCCCTCCACCAACCATTCTCTGATGAGTCCTGAAAATTTTCTCGCAGCTGTTGGAGAAGTCATAGTCGGCAATATGTCCGCTACTTCATGAACGGTCGAAGCCTGAGTGAAGATTCTGACTCGGCATGAGATGTCTAGCAATTAGGGCGCCACCACTGGAATGGCGAATAAGAATAAGGTAATGTGTTGTGAGGGATTAATTTTGATGAACCAGGTACGCTCGACCTATCGGTCCTATTGGAAAAAGTGGAAAATATCGTTCCATACATGGAAAGCCGGTGGTTAATGAGTTTCCATGGCGCCGTCGGTCAATGGCAGTCTGATGATGAACGTCGCTCCCTGGCCCTCTTTGCTTCGAACGTGGACTGTACCGGAATGCGCTTCTACGATGCGTTTCACATTGCTCAATCCTAATCCGCTGCCATGACTTTTACTTGTGCTAAACTGGGCAAAGAGGGATCTTCTCAAATCTGGAGGGATACCCGGACCGTTGTCCATGACCCCGAGTTCAACACTTCGTGAATTTTTAACCCTGACCAGTTTCGTCCATATCGAAACATGTCCACCAATGGGCGCCGCTTCTATGGCGTTTAAAAGCAGGTTGATCACTACCTGTTGTATTTTGGAGGAATCAAGTTCCAACTGTGGGATCTTTTTTGAATAGGATTGGCCCAAAGTCAGAGCTTTCTCAAAGATTTTTGGTTCGAGCAAGTCAACGCATTTGCGGGTTACTGCGGCTAGATCGTCAAGTGATTTGTTGACCGATAAAGGTCGAGCTGTATCAAGCAGTTGTCTCAGTATATCTTCTAGTCTTGAAACCTCATTAACGCTAATCTGAAGACGGCGGCGATCATAACCGTCCAGATCAAGCTTTCGCTCCAGAAGTTGCAAATTCATCTTTATGGCAGACAAAGGGTTCCTCAATTCGTGAGACAATGAGGCGGACAATCTACCCAAATAGGCCATTCTTTCGTGTTCTCTGACTTTTTTCTCCATTAAAACCCGATCACTGATGTCTCGGCATATCCCAATTATTACCGGACCGCTACCCAGATCAGAACGCCTCGCCCTAACCTCGCGGACTCCGGTTTCCACGGGTTCACCGGCCACCTGGTACAGGACCGGACCAAAACCTGAGCCTCCGCCCATAATGTCGAGGTAGGAACGCAGGAGATTTGGTATGGATTCTGGAACCACAAAATCTGTGAAAGGGCGACCGACAACCATGTTGGGATGGACCTTGTGCATTGAGCAAAAGGCTTTGTTGGCGAAGAGGATCCTTTTGTCCTGAATGATGAAGTAACCGTCATTAATTTCTTCTACCAGCGTTTTATAACGTTTTTCGCTGTCTCTGAGTTCTGCTGTCCTGGTTTGTATCGCATGCTCAAGATTTCTTGCATGTTCGGATATCGACAGTTCATGCATGTGTTGGTAATAGTCGGAGAAGCTGTGGATGGTGTATGACAGACAACTGTTAAGCCGTTCCACGGATTCGGCTATAAGGATGATATTATTTTCCTGAACCAGACGATCCATGACTACAAGACGAAAAAGCTCAAAAGCTTTCTGAACATCGGAAAGCGAAAATCCCTCCCTCAATCTCTTTTTCGTAATGTAATCGATAAATGTGTTTGTCTTGCTGAGATTACAGCAGGCCAAATAGTCAAGATTAGCGTTGAAAGCCTTTCCTACAGTTCTAGCGAGTTCCCGCCTGGTTGTCCCAACATATGATGGCCCCAGCTTGGACAACCTGTTTATCCAGTCGGCCTTGAGTTCACAACTGAATTTCTTCAACCAGGCTATGAATTGCTTCGTAGCCGGCCTGCAGGTGTATAGTTGGGGCTCTTCTCTCAAGATTGTTTACTCCTCACAAAAGGTAGTGGTGTTTGGAACCGAGGCTGAAAGGTTTTCAGGCTTCTGCGGCTATTTTGCCTCAACTTCATGATCCCGTAATGATTGGTGGTTTATTAAGAAAGTTATTTCCAGGCGCGTTGACAAAAAAGGACTCCGTTTTTATCTGTTTGCGGAACGGGGAAGTTACTTCAGTCATTCAAGGAGACACGATATTGTAGTGCGTTTCAATTCTACAGCGTTACGGATTGGTTGTCATGCCCACCGGGTGTTGACGCCAAAATTAAAATTTGTTATATACTATAACCTGATTCTTATGCGAATTCTCTTGAAGGGATTCACTTTCTCATAAAGTGCGGGCAACCCGGTGAGGGCGACCTGGAGTTATTTAACCCGTCAGGTCCGGAAGGAAGCAGCGGACGTAATCTCGGGGGTCGGCCCTCTCCTGGTTGTCGGCCAGTTTCTCACAATCAGTCTGAGCTCTTCACACTAATGCCTCCCTACCTAGTTCTAGCAAGAAAATACAGGCCGGCGACGTTCAGAGATGTGGTCGGTCAGGATCATGTCATTAAAACTCTGGAGAATTCCATAAACTCCGGCAGGGTTGGGCATGCTTTTCTGTTCTGTGGTGTGCGCGGTGTCGGAAAGACTACCGTAGCCAGAATCCTGGCCAAATCATTAAATTGCACAGATAGGGCAAAAGATGACGCCAATCCATGCAACAAATGTGTTTCATGCAGGGAAATTACGGGTGGATACAGCGTAGACGTAATCGAAATAGACGGAGCTTCCAACACATCTGTCGAAAATATCCGTGAAATAAATGAAAATATAAAGTATCCGCCAGTTGGGTCATTATACAAGATCATCATAATTGATGAAGTACACATGATATCTATCAATGCGTTCAATGCCCTGCTGAAAACTCTGGAGGAGCCTCCGGAACACGCCAAGTTTATTTTTGCGACAACCGAATCCCACAAGGTCCCCGCTACCATCAACTCGAGGTGCCAACGATTCAACTTCAGAACCATATCATCATCTGATATAGCGTCGGGGCTTGAAAATATATTGGGGAAGGAAGAAATAGGCGCCGATTCTGAGTCGGTCTACGCTATAGCCAGAGAGGCCAAGGGCTCTTTCAGGGACGCTCTAAGTTTACTTGATCAGGTCATAGCGTTCAGTGAGGGCTCGATAACTATTGATCAGGTCAAATCGATCCTGGGAACCGAGGGGCGGGACAGTTTACCTCGACTGATTACAATGGCGATCCAGAAGGACTCGGCAGGAGTGCTGAGCCTTGTAAATGAATTGTTTCATAGAGGTTACGATCCCGATCAGTTCATGATCGATCTCATCCAATTCCTGAGAAACCTCATCGTAGTTGCCACAATCCATGAAACTGCTCCCCTCTCCTCACTCATTGATGTGAGCCAGTCAGAACTGGAAGACATGCGCAGAATTGCTGCCACATCTTCCTCGCTCCAGCTGCAGAATTTTTTTTCACTGGCATTAAAAGTAGAGAGTGAAATAAAAAAGTCCCTCAATCCGTGGGTGGCCCTGGAGATGTTCATGTTAAAAATGGCCAACGCCCCTGCACTGGTGGATTTGCAGAAGCTCATTGATAAACTGAACAAACTCGACAAAAAATCAGCCTCTGGGAGTTCTGGCACGGCCCCCCCTGTCATTAGCGAGCCTCAGATTCACAAAGCACCCCCCGAAACCACCAGGAGGGCTGGGAGCTGCTTGGTACAAGAGTGTAAAGCAGTTCCTGAAAAGACCCAGCCTGTTCGCGAATCAACTCCTGGCACAGGAAAGCTAAGTAATGATTGCCTCAACCACACGCTTTCCGGAGCGGCCATTGATGTGTGGACGGAACTGAAATCAAGCATGAAAGGACGCGGGCTTGAAGGGGTGCTGTCACTGATGGAACACGGAGAACTGGTTTCATACGGACCCAAAATGGTGGAAATAGGATTTACCAAACAGGTATTCAAGGAACATTTTGAGGAAAGTCTAAGGAACAAGGAAGAATTAAGAAATGTTTTTGATAGCTTTTTCGGCAAAGTTCAAGTAAAAACCTTGATGCTTGCTCAAGAGACGTCACTGAGGGACCAGAGGCCGTACGATGCTATAATGGATGGTCAGACTGATCTTGATAGGGCCATCAGGGCTGAAGCCATGGAGAATCCTGTCATTCGGTCGGTGCTGAAAGAATTTGAAAACAGTTCTGTCGAAGAAATTAGAACACTAAACATAAAATAGCTGACGACTGTGCGAATTGGCCGGCACAGCATGACACCCAGTGTCCGATTCTACTTGAAGACCTCCTTGACACTGCGCCTGGCAAGCTTTAGTTTGAGGACATAGGGTTTGAACCAGACAGAATTGGATTGCAATATTTAACAACAACAAAGTAGGAGTCTACAAATGTCAGGATGTAGAAGCTGTTCAGGATGCGCTCCTGAACCACGTTTTACCCCTAACAAAAAGCCGGAAAAGTTATCCCCAATCCAGACATCGGGTAATCCACGCTACCCAAGGGTATTCGTTGGGGCACAGGCCATTTATTCTGATGCTGATCTTCAGATGATAGTTGAAGTAGTGTCAGATGAATGTGACGACTCGATGGACAAATTCCAGGTTGAACCGAAAACAATTCTGAAGGGCGCGTCAGAAATGGTTGTTCATCCAAAGCCCATGCTCATTCACCAGCAAGTAGGCGCAGGAAACTGGAAGTTGCAGGCTCTACTCTGATGAACGCCAGAGGGATGCATTTTAGGGTTAGGATGGCAAACCAATGAAGACCTATTCAATGGAGGAGATATCCAGGTGTGATGGTAAGGACGGAAAGCCATCTTTAGTTGTGGTAGGTGGAAAAGTTTATGATGTTTCCGCCAGCCGACGTTGGGCTGGAGGAACACACATGAAGCGTCACCAGGCGGGGGCTGACCTGAGTTCAGATTTAAGGGCTGCGCCTCACGGACCTGAACTTCTGGAACGACTTGAGCTTGTTGGAACTATTGATCAGGTGGCGAAGGAACCAAGTACTGGAATAAAGGGCCACATTGAAAAATTTCTCGAAAAACACCCATTTTTTCGGCGGCATCCCCATCCGGCCATGGTCCATTTCCCTCTCGGTCTGCTTCTGGTGACTCCTGTCCTTGAGATTGCCGCAATTCTGACCGGTTCAGCCGCCACAGAATGGGCCGCTTTCTTGACACTTCTAATCGGGGCTGTCTCCATTCTCGGAGCGATAGTTACAGGATACCTTACGTGGTGGCTTAATTACGACGCCGCAGATTCTGCAATCATCAAATCGAAAAGACTCTGCGCCTGGATGGCTTTACTGCTTTCTGTTCCAGCGTGTTGCCTGAGATATTTCCTCATACCCGATCCTCTCAATAATTCGGATCCGATGGTAATTGTTTATGTGATCAACGTATTGGCCGTTGCTGCTACTGTGGGGATCACCGGCTACCTTGGAGGAAAACTTACCTTTCCGTATGAATAGCCCATACTCATTCACTTTTGGCACGGTCTCACATGCGCTACCCGGCGGCCGCTTTCGACATTGAAAAGAGGTTGTTTTGTTATCTAGGCTGAAGCTTTTTCTTGGGCTTTCTCGCACATCACACGCTCTGCTGGATGTAGCAACTCCAGCCATGGCTGCATTGCTGTATCTTGGTCATTTTCCAGAACTCTCAACTATCATCCTCGGCCTGTTCACTGCCTTTGCCGGGTACACGGCAGTCTACGCCCTGAATGACATTGTGGATGTGAGTTTTGACAGACAGAGGATTTTCGAGGATGAGAGCAGGCAGGACTCTTTTGACATTGACGGGACGTTTGTGCAGCATCCGATTGCTCAGGGACTCATCTCTTACCGTGATGGCATGTTGTGGTTTGCCTCCTGGGGTGTAGCAGCCCTTATAGGGGCCTGGTTACTCAATCCGTATTGTGGTCTACTGTTTCTGGGATCTGCATTGCTAGAAGTTATCTACTGCAAGCTTTCCAGGATTTCGCATTTAAAAATAGTGCCTTCAGCTCTTGTTAAAGCCAGTGGAGGCGTTGCCGGGGTTTTGGCGGTTGACCCGACCCCTTCAGCTGGATTTATATTTGTGCTTGTCTTGTGGCTGGCAGCCTGGGAAATAGGGGGCCAGAATATAGCCCATGACATAGTGGATATGGACAACGACTCACGACTGTCGGCGCGTACGACTTTAACTGTCAAAGGTGTGAGAGAGTCTGTTTTCTTTTTGGTGGCCGCTTGTGGAATGGCATTTTTCGGTGGTGTCACGATTTATGTTTTGTCTGGTTTGTCATCGGGATGGATTTACCCGGCCGCAGCTGTCCTCGCAGGTTGGTTCCTCATAATGGATCCGTCTAGAAAGCTTTATTTGAATCAAGAGCCAGCCAATGCGCTACGCCTGTTTAACAGAGCCAGCTACGTTCCTTTGGTGTTCCTGATTATCACGGCCATATCTTGTGTGACGTCAAATTAGTTTTGCGAAAGAAAGCGCTAATTGACGAAGAAACAGGATGTTTGAATCAATAGGAAGTTGCTTCAATCGAGAAAGGAAAACATCATCAGGAACCAGAATTTCGACCAAATGCTGATGAACTGGCCGGAGCGTTTGTGGATCTATAGCCCTGTAAGGGAGATTTTTCAGCGTCGAGAGGTCCGTAAGTGGCTCAAATTCGCTGCGCCTGAGGACAGGGGCCTTGCGCTTGAAATAGGATGTGGTTTGGGACGTGGAGCCAGATTGATGTCCGACAAGATGGGATTTTCAGATGTCATCGCTTTTGATATCGAAGAGACGCTGGTCAGGCGATCCATATTCCTCACCCCTAAAAGACTGAAAAAAGTGATAGATTTTTACGTTGGAGACGCTCAGGACCTACCATTTGAAGACTCGACTTTTGATGCGGTTGTAAATTTTGGAATCATACACCATGTCCTTGATTGGAGAAGATGTATTTCTGAAATTGCCAGGACCCTGAAAAAGGGCGGTCTGTTCTATTTTGAAGAAATTTATCCTCCCCTTTACGCGAATCTGCTTCTAAAGGCTTTGCTGAGGCACCCGAGGGAGGACCGCTTTGCCGAACCGCAGTTTCTTTTTGAACTGAGGCGCAATTCCCTGGAGCTGGTCTCAGGCTTTCAGACAGGATCAAAATTCGGAATAGTCGCAGCGGCCAGAAAAATTTGAACTCGTTGATCAAAAACTTGTCGGTGAGATTTATACCGGAACAACTTTTTTTGACTCAGCGACAAAAATAGTTAGCACAGAAATTCTATTTTGATAGAATAGCGAAGTTAAGAGATTTCACTAGCTCTGTCTAGGATTCAGGATCATCCGCTTGGGTTACTTCGGCTTCATATTAGGCGCTCTAATTCTTTCTTACATACTGGTTTTCTGGCTTTTTCGACTTCATGAAATGCGACAGAACAGGAAATGGTTTCCGACGCTTGACCCCTTTTCGGAAGTCGGTTTACCTAAGGAATTACCCCTCATCTCGGTTCTTGTCCCTGCTCACAACGAAGAAAAATGCATCGAGATTTGCCTCCAGTCCATTCTGGATCTGAACTATAGCAACCTCGAAGTAATATGCATTGATGACAGATCCTCAGATGAGACGGCCAATCTGGTCAAGAAACTGTTTGAAGGCAGGTCTAATTGTCGTCTTGTATCAATAACTGAACGGCTGGCAGGCTGGACTGGTAAGTGCCATGCCCTGGATGTTGGATCCAGGCACGCCAAGGGGGAATGGCTAGCTTTTCTGGACGCTGACAGCAGTCTTCATCCCATGGCCTTGAAACAATGTTTGAGCCATGCCTTGAAGCGAAAAATAAACTTGGTTACCCTGGCGCCAAAGTTTCTGTTAGGCAGTTTTTGGGAAAAAGCGCTTCAACCTACGCTTGCCTCCATGACAGCCATACTCTTCCCACTATCTCAGGTAAATGATCCCAAGAGTCCCGTTGCTACCGCCAATGGAATGTTCATGTTGATCAGCAGGAAAGCATACGACAGGATAGGGGGTCATGAGAGTGTCAAGGATCTGGCTGTAGAAGACATTGGCATAGGCAAACGCATCAAGGCTGCTGGTCTTGGTTTGTTGTTTGC
>CAZIVV010000197.1:0-11385 GCA_964542775.1 uncultured Desulfomonile sp. | reverse complement strand
GGCTTCCAGATGGAGAACATCATCCGCGGAGAAAGCCCGTTTACAGCTCCCGAGCCCATATTCAAGAGCTCCCGTAACCTGAGAAGGATGCTCACACAGAAGGTCAAGAGAGACTGGAACCAGCAGTACGCCCCGGGAAGGACTATGTTGGCATCGAGTTCATTGTGCTCACATCCAGGTTATTACAAATTAATAAGCAACGAGATTATAGAGAATACGGCTTACTACACCACTCCCCTGTCTCCGGTCACTAACCAGTTTGGCAAGATGATGACAATTTACTGGTGTGGCTTTAAAGGGAGTCCGGCTACGCAAGTGTCGCTTTTCATAGTTTGGGGGGATAAAGGAGAGCCTGCTCCTGCCCAGGGTAACAGTATCTCTTTTGATTTTTCTGGAAGCAGTGGCTCTTATAGTGCAAGAATCGTTGGTGTTTATGTGGATCGTCTTCGTGGCGATGTTCCATATATTTATATCAATGTTACAGGGGTAGGCGCTACCCTGGAGTTTGATGACGGAGGCGGGATATCCTTCACGCTTGATTAGTGGCTGTTAGCGATCTTGGATTGTCTCATGACCAATGCATCCAGGCAGGCGTCCCTGTCTTCGATTCGGGCTTCGCTTAACGGCTCACTGTATTATGAACTCCCTAAATGGCTTTGTCACGGCGCCATTCAGATCACAGGGACTTTAACAGGGTACGGTCCGGCTATAGCGTCAGACGGTTGTTGACAAATGTGATAGAGGATGTTGCCGGCTGTTGCGTCATACTGGACATCGCTATCCTGATGACGCCGACAAAAAATGAGCTTTTCTGAGCCGGGAATCACATACCTGGCAACTCATATCCATCTGGCCCTCAACATTGTTCCTAATCTGTTGAGGGTATTTTTTTGGTAGTAGATCCGGCCTCCGCTCCGGATGCCTGCTTTCGCTATTACCCTGGGCTGCCATATTCCCCGTAAACTTAACAAACCGATGCATACTCTCCACATAAGACTCATCTCAGCTCATGCATCGAATACTCCGGCAGGGACGCCGGAGCTACTGATATTCGCAGGGATTGGTGGAACGTTAAAAGAATCGGATCCGGGATATGGTCAGTAATGTCATCTTTATTCAGGGATGGAAACAGGTTGCTGGAGTATTTAACAGGGAGCTGGAGAGAGTAATTCTCCCGTCCAGCTCTTAGAGTCGATGTGAATTTAGCAGGAATATCGCATTGATCTGGGTTGGACTTCGCCAAACAGAAAGACCTCTAATTCTTCCTCGCTGTCTACCGGCAGCACATAATGGCATTTTGCGCACTCGTACTGGACGTAGCCACCATCCATATACGACGTTCCCCAATCAAGGAAATTGTAATCCGTATTGATCTCCGTCGTCAGTATCGGGTTAATCGTTATTTCTACCAGTTTGGAGCCTCCACAATCAGGACATCGCCAGTTCATTAATACCAAGCCTCCTTTGCCGTGAATGAGGAAATGGATTGACGAATACTCGTGGAAATAGTCGCGCCACAATATTGTCTGAACATTTCAAATCCGTTTCAATATCTGATGGGGTTTTAAGTATGCGGGTTTTAGACTGGTTAGCTTTCAATAGCACAATTCTCATTAATTAATACACTATCACAATTTTATGAAAAGTCAAGAATGGCGCAGGGTCGGTCATTCCTGTCAATAACCTGGTCAGTGACCAACCTGCCAACTTGGTCACTGACCAACCCAAGAATCTGGTCACTCATTCACAATCTTCAGACACGAAAATTTTGGGGTTGCAAAAAAATGGCGCCTTTGACGGTCTCTATCAGGCAACCCATGATTTGGGTGTTCCCTTGACCAGGGTAGTTTTCAGAAAATTATCCGTGGCCTCAGAAACAGGATCTGTCCCATTTTCTCTGCGCATGAGCCGAATGACCCTGGTTCTGATGATGTTTACTCAAATCCAGGGGGCTACCAACTGTAAAAGAATATTTGACAGTTCGACCCGAACACGGGCGCCGTAAATCAGGCGGGGCCGTTTATCTTGCCAACTACCGAGGAATACTCGGAGGTTCGGATGTTACTTTTATATTAACCACTTTTGTATAGGCATACTAGGGATTCCTCTGTCCCAGACTTATTTTTATTGTTAACAAAGTTTGAATTTCAGTCCTGTAGAGCACGTCACTGAAAACATCAGATGACCCATATTCAAATTGATTTCTCGACTTATCAAGTCCCGCCGCATTAACCTGACATCAATCCAGTATACTGGAGGTGGATGGCAAACGCCATCGAGGCCCCCAAGGGCCTTTTTTGTTTATGGAAACTTTTTTCCGAATACCCTGTTTCCGTGACAATAATACTCTACAGTCTTCTGCAATAAAAAACAGATCCAGCTGTGCAAACCCCCGTCTTGATTACTTGTCCGTGAAGGATTTTCTGGCAAAACAGATAAGAGACAGCTAGTTACATCGACAATGTATCAGATTAAGATGCGCCAAACCAGAATAAACTCAACCATGTTTGGCTCAAACCAGTTAGACTATTCCACAGAGGCGCCAGAAGATCGAGAGTCCGGTTACCGTGATGGATGTTGTGGAACCGGGAGCTAAGAAATGCAGGATATGCGCTGAACAAGTCAGGTAAGAAGTCACGGAAGACAGGCATTGCAAGGGTGAACTCGGGGAGCACATCAGGATCTCTGAAAGGGCCGCCGGATTGATCAACAAATTTTCATGCAGGCTGAAAAAAGTTGTGACTGGAATGTCCGTAATTGGCACACGTGTGTCGTATGATGAATTTAAGCGGTAGTTGACACCCTTGCGCTCATGCGAAACGCATGCTCAAATCTCGTAGAGAATGTGACAAGTCCCGGAAAACAGACAAAGCTTATGTACCGGTATGGCAACCCGGATAAACACGGGCACGCCTTGGCGACGAAATGATAGTTGGTCAGAGGAACGGGAATAAGATTGGGAGGGAATAAGGTCACATTTGAAGCCGGCTCTGGGATAACATTTCAGAAACTATCATTACTTTCGGTGATAAGGGTGTATGCCTCAGACCTTTTGCCTGTTGCTGTACTGGACAAGATCCCTGACTCAAGCTCTTGGCAACGACATCAGTTGGACAACCACACGGTCTATGGTGTAATTGATCTGATTTACCTGGCAAGAGATCCGAGGCGGCGCTCAAGTCATGAACACTGAATTGCTGAACAAACTGGTTGCGCCAGAATCAAAGGTTGACACAACGTGGGAAGTTAAAGTTGGAAACATGGGACGCGTTATATATGTCTTTGAGGTTCAGACCAAAGGAAACATAGATGGGCTCATGGTAAATCTACTAAAATCACTCAACAATCCTGCCGTTCAGGGGATAGTAGCGGTTTCGGACCTTGCCCAGATCCAAAAAATAAAAAAACACGCCCATGGAGTAAAAGATCTCAACGATAAGCTCAAATACTGGGATTATGAAGAAGTAATCAGGACCCATGCCAGTCTTCAGTACGTGAATGAAACAATTAACAAGATGGGGTTGGTACCAGATAGCTTTTACGGATAGCTTATGTCCGAAGTCATCGGCGAAGTATCGCCGGAGTTTCAAAATTGAAATGATCAGGTTGAGGCCCAAGGCTGGCCTTGTCAATTTCACCGTTTGATTTGAATTTAACTCCCCAATTTTCGCCAACAGTAATAGTGAAAATAATCGATAAGATAAGCCTAAGCAAGCGACCACTATCCTTTGCTAAATTATATTTCCTCTGTTATTTGATCTCCTTCCTTTCCCAGAGTCGATGCAGGCCTTGCATCGGATCCAACGACACGAATCATTTCTTTGCATTCGAGTAGAGCCAGGGAATCATGAATCATGGCTATGACAAACCGCTTGAAACACCCAAAATGCCTTGGCATCGAATAAAGAAGGCCGCGTACTGCCCGAAGTCGGAGCACTTCTATTTCAGCACTAGAAACTGAGTGTTAAGAATTGTAACATCTGCGGGTTATCCACAGGATCACCCAAGCTAGCCAAAATATCTGGGTAGAGGAGGAGCCAATTCGCTGATCAACTGAATAAATCACTTTTTCCGAATTAATTTTTGTGGCATGATTCAACAAAGAAAGAAAGCAACAATGAAAACACCTATAGAAGCGGCTAATATTGATTCAAAAAAAATTGCAAGTCACTAATTATTTCAATTTGATTTGACCTTTAGTGACACACATTGGTTGTACAATCAATCCTCAGGAGGAGCGGCCTCCATCGGTGAGTCGATTGCCGACCATAAAACATAAAAGGTAGATGATGGGGAAGCAAATTCCAGTCGTGGATCTTTTTGCAGGCGCAGGTGGATTCGGGGAGGGTTTTGCATCTTTAAAAGATCGTTCCGAGAAACCGGTTTTTGACGTCTGTTTTTCCGTTGAGAAAGATGCGTCCGCGCATTCAACACTTCTGCTTAGAAAATTTTTTCGGGGCTTTTCAGATAGGAGCGTACCAGAAGCATATTACGACTGTGTAAGAGGCCGCATGAGCACAGAGCAGCTATACGCTGATTTTCCAACAGAATATGGGGCAGCAAGTGACGCCGTGTGGCTTGCCGAACTGGGCTCAACACCCGAAATCAACAATCAGCTTTCTCGTCGCATACAAGCAGCGGTGGGCAAAGCAGAACACTGGGTGCTCACCGGGGGACCTCCGTGCCAGACTTTTTCAATAGCTTCAAAAAGGCGTAGAACTGTTAACGGGCGGGAAATGTTGTCATCTGATCCCCGAACTTTTCTGTATACCGAATATCTTAAGGTCATCGCGGAACATTGCCCTTCTATTTTTGTGATGGAGAATGTAAAAGGGCTCATTTCCTCCAAGGTGAAAGAACAATCGATTTTTGGAGCGATGATCGATCAACTTCGCAGTCCGCTCAACGGTTTGAATCCAAGGTCTGGAAAATCCCTTAGATATGGTCTTTTTCCAATAACACTGAAGAAAAATCAGAAGATATTTGAGGAGGCATCCAGACCAGAGGATTTTATCGTTGAGTCTGAATATTATGGGATACCTCAAAGACGTCACAGGGTTATAATTCTTGGAGTGAGGAGCGATCTACTTCCCGCAGAGATACCTCGACTGGAGCCTCAAGCGACGGTACCGTTGGATGACATTCTCCGCAGCATGCCCAGCTTGAGAAGCGGCTTGTCGAGACAAAAAGACACTCCAGAAGCATGGAAACATGCAGTTTCATCGGCAATCCAAACCGAATGGTTCAAAAAACTTGCTGCGACTCCACGATGTGGCCTCGCTGAACGCATTGAGCAGATTACGCGAACAGTTAAACCACCTGACCAAGATCGAGGTGAAGCTTTTCTACCCTGCAACGCCAACTTAAGCAACGGGTTCCATTCATGGTACACTGATGACCGGCTTGGAGGCGTTATCCAGCACGTCTCTCGTTCACACATGGTGTCTGATCTTCACAGATATCTTTTTGCAGCATGTTTTGCACAAGATACCGGGGTTTCGCCAACTCTGTCTCTCTTTCCGAGTGCTCTTCTACCGAATCACAAGAATGCGAGCGGCTATGATTTTTCGGATCGATTCCGGGTTCAGGTTTTTGGGAAACCGTCTTCGACAATAATGAGTCACATGGGCAAGGACGGCCATTACTACATCCATCCTGATCCGCTCCAGTGTCGTAGTCTTACCCTGAGGGAGGCAGCAAGGCTGCAAACCTTTCCGGACAATTTCTATTTTTGTGGAATAAACACCAGCAAGTTTTCCCAGATAGGCAATGCCGTGCCACCCCTGTTGGCATTGAAGATTGCTGGCATCGTGGCTCAAATCCTCGGAATTACCACATGACAGACATCGTCAGCAAGGAAACCAGAAGCAGGATGATGTCAGGCATTAGGTGCAAAAACACCAGGCCGGAACTCGCTGTAAGAAAAGAATTGTTCAGACGAGGCATCAGATATCAGCTTCACATGACTAATCTGCCAGGCAAACCAGACTTGGTCCTAAAGAAATATGGAGCAGTGATTTTTGTCCATGGCTGTTTCTGGCACGGTCACTCATGCGAACTTTTCAAAATGCCTGGCACTAACTCTGCTTTCTGGTCGATAAAAATAAAAGCTAACCAGGAGAATGACCGTTGCAACATAGAAAAACTGCTGGTTACTGGGTGGCGGGTTTTTACAGTCTGGGAATGCGCATTGAGAGGTAAATCTGTCTATCTGGAAAAGGCTACAGAATATATGATTGGTTGGCTCAAGTCAGATGCTCCAACTGGCGAACTGACTGGCGAAAGCGTTCTGAAGCTCCGCTGACCACACATATAAGTATTGGAAGCCAGTCTAATAGTTGGGGGCGGTGATTACGTTCTTGAAATGAATAAGCTTTTAAAAATAGCAGTCATCAGAAACACCCTACCTGTGGTTTCGCATCTTATCCGTAGCGGCAACGAACTCAATGATGTTGATGGTAACGGCAAGACTCTTCTCATGTACGCTGTGGCCAACAATAACCATGAAATTTGCCGAATGCTTCTTGAATCAGGAGCTGATCCATCGATCAAGACGCCGGATGGAAAAACCGCCTCAAGCATCGCTCAAGACTTGGGATGCGACGAAGCACTCGAGGTTCTTGATTCATTCAATGTACTGCCAGTTATAGAACATCGAACAAATGAACCAATGTTAAATCCTAATGAATGGATTCCTGTAGAGGCGATGCCAGGCGGCAAAACGGAAAACATTTTGTCCGGAACCATCAGAAGCATGAACCGTGTGGTATCAGCACACGTTCCTGTGGATGAGTCCGAACATTGGATGCAGGAAACAGACGAACCCAAGGAAAAGGTTCCTGAATACCCTCAAGATTCTCGCGAAACCCGATCATCTGGAGAGGATCCCCTGGTGATGATTTTTGAGTGGTGCTTGGCCAGTGGAAGGGTGTTTGAGACCAACCTGAGAATGATTTCGTATATACAGGATTACGAAAACGACACCTACAGTCTTCTGGAAATGCTGTGCGGGCAGGCAGGGATAATAACCGATTACGTTGACCCAGAAATTGCCGCGACCGGAGAACCACTTCCTTACGATGAGACGTCAACAGCAGAATTCAGCCATCAGGCGCGGAAACTGACCGAACTGTTTTATCATTTTTTACACAATGACCTTGATCCCCATGCACCAATCGAAAGAGAGACAGAAAAAAACAAGCCTCTCACCGCCAAAGAGGAGAGACAGACCGCACAGATGATGGAGGAAGGCTACCTGGCAGTTCTGGATGTTATTTTGACCAATCCCAAAATCCTTAGGCTTTTGAGTGATATGGCCTCTAGTATCGGGTCTGACAGGGAACTTTGCCCCGAATTCCCGACTGAAGACTCAGAACCACTTTGCACTTACGCTTTTCATACACCTCCCGTCATCAACAGCCTTGACGGTACAGCGCCTTTGCTCAATGTGGACAACGCTTGTGAAGACGAGCGAATAACCGGGGTCTCGCCGGAGTATTATGCAGAAATCAGGCGAATAGAGAATGATTATTCGATGATTGCCTCCAGATTTGGAAACGGCAAAGGCAGCAACCATAACGAAACTCAGGAACTGAGGTCAATCGGAGAGCGCCTCTACCATGCTGGAATTCCTGTCGCACACCTAGCCAGACTTCACCTCACGCTCAAAACCATGGAAAAGGAATTTCTGAAAGCCAGAGGCGGTTTGGAAAAAATCTTATCGCAGTCTTCATTTCTTTCTAGCGAGGATCGCGAATTTGTTTTCAACAACCCTTCGTTTTCGCCCCATCTTGACATGATCCTCAACAGAATCCACGATCATGACTCCAGTATTGAAAAATTGCTCAGACACTGTATCAACAACATTAATTCGGTGTTGCTTCGAACGGGGACGTCGTTATTCGGATTCGGGATCATGATGAAAAAATATGACTCAGGCATGAAAAAAATCAACATGTCGCGGGAAATCTTCGTAAAGAGAAATCTAAGACTAGTGCGACATGTGGCCGGAAAATATAAAAAGAGCACCCTGACACAGGCTGACCTGTTTCAGGAGGGGGTCATCGGACTTCTTTCGGCCATCGACCGCTACCAGCACAAAAAAGGCTATAAATTCGGAACGTATGCGATTTACTGGATCAAACAGTCCATTACTAGGGCCATTCTCAACAAATCCAGACTGATACGGGTCCCCATCCATCTTGCCCAACACATCTACAGGTTTGATCAATTGAGAGAGATCTTCTGGTTCTACGAAAAAAAAGGCCGTGATCTTCTAGCCCTTGCCCGGTTGATGGAATTGCCACCGGCTACAATCAAACGTCTTGTAACGATTCCGGAGGCCTTCTTGTGGATAGATGACCCTGAGAAAACCCACGAACTTGAAACTTGGCTCAACAATCAGGGAGACCAGGAAGACGAGGATGCTGACTTTTTCAACGAAGAACTTGAAAACACTGTAAGGGAGATTCTGGACACACTGTCCAAACGCGAATCCATGGTGATGAAAATGAGGTTCGGTATTGATCAATCGGAGGCAGAAACCCTGGAATTGATAGGAAACAAACTCCATCTCACAAGGGAACGCATCAGACAGATAGAGTCCAAGGCTCTCCAGAAACTGCGACACCCATCCAGAAGCAAAAGACTGAGAGTGTTTCTATGAAACCAAACGAATCACTTGGTAAGAATGTCCAGCCAAAATTTCTTGATGCTCCTCCTGAAGCTTCGGCCATGCTGGAGGCTTTAAGAGGCCTGGGCTATTCTACACCCAGCGCAGTCGCCGACATCATCGACAACAGCATATCTGCCAATGCGTCTCTCGTCGAACTAAGGTTCAACTTCAAGGGGCCACAGAGTAATGTTTGCATATTGGACGATGGCTGTGGCATGGACCGGAAAACCCTCATCAGAGCGATGCGCATCGGCACAATCAACCCTCTAAGTGAAAGGTTGTCAAACGATTTGGGTAGATTCGGCCTTGGTCTCAAGACAGCATCTTTTTCCCAGAGCAGGAGACTCACCGTTTCCAGCAAAATGGACGGAGCCATTAATTCTTTCCGCTGGGACCTCGACATTCTGGCGCAAGCCCCGGAATCGGGCTGGCAATTGCTGGAAGGACCGTTTCCTGACAATGTCGGCGTTATGGACTGGCTGGAACAAAAAATTCACGGCACAGCAGTTATATGGGAACTACCGGATAAAATGGTTACCCCGGGTTTTACAGATCAGAACTTTCTGGATTTGATAGACAGAGTAGAAAATCATTTATCTATGGTGTTTCACCGCTTTCTGGATGGTACAGCGCCAGATATGGCCATAACTATCAACGGTGTCCCCGTAGCTCCATGGGACCCATTCATGGTGAATCATCCGGCGACGTGGTCGTCACCGATTGTAAAATACTCCTCGCGCACCGGCCCGGTGTGTGTAAGATGTCACGTCCTGCCTCACAAGGACCGCCTCAGCCCCAGAGAGTTCAAAGTTGCAGGTGGGCCATCGGGGTGGACCGCCCAGCAGGGATTCTATATCTACAGGAACAGACGGCTTTTAGTACCGGGCAATTGGCTGAATCTTGGACAGGGTCGTACCTGGACCAAGGAAGAAGCGCACAAACTTGCACGCATACAGGTAGACATTCCCAATTCAGCTGATCACGACTGGAAAATTGATGTTCGAAAGTCCAGCGCTGTAGTGCCAGTCAACCTGCGGGCGAAACTGGCTATACTGGCTGATAACACGCGACAACGGGCCAGGCGTGTTTTTGCAAACCGTGGCGTTCCCGCCCCGACAAAATCTCAACATGTCGTCGAGCCGGCATGGAATGCCATCCAGAAATCTTCTGGGACAAGATATCGAATAAATCCGGATCATTGTGCCATACGTAACGTGCTTGAAAATGCAGGAGAACTAAAAGATTCAGTTCTTTCCATGTTGAGAATTATAGAAGAGACAGTACCTGTTCAGAGAATATGGCTCGATACTGCAGAAGGAAAAGACGTTCCTGGATCAGGTTTCGATGCTGAGGCAGTCTCCGAGATTCAGGAAGTGATGAAGGTTCTCTACTCCAATTTGATTCACAAGAAAGGGTATTCGACCCAAGAGGCGAAGTCCCGTTTAAAATGCACCGAGCCCTTTCACCTTTATCCAGAACTGATCGACAAACTTTCTGAAAAGTAATTGCTTTTGTTCGAGGTTAACGGATGAATCCATTTCATGACGATGCCATGCAGCGAGTGGTCCAGATGGTCCAGATCCTCCTTACATCACAGCACGAAAAACATTCCGTGACCCCTCAGCTCATCTCGGAAAAAATCAAGACAGTTGTGGCCATAAACCCTGAATGGAACCAAACGGTTGACAGGCAGAAAGCCTTGGATGAACTTATAAGACGATTCAGCCTTTGGATTGGCAAGGATACCATGCTCACAAGCAACAAGGATCATATCCAGTGGCTTAATGCATCGAGAAAGAGGGAATGGCGCTACTGGAGACGATACAGTGACTGGTTGGAAAAGTTTCTTTCACCTTCTGCTGTTGAATCAATAGATGATTCGACGGATACCATTCTGGGACTTTTGGAAGATCCGTTGAGAGAAGGAGCGTGGGACAGAAAAGGACTTGTTGTCGGACACGTACAATCCGGCAAAACGAGCAATTATGCCGGCCTCATTTGCAAAGCAGCCGATGCCGGCTACAAGATAATAATAGTTCTCGCCGGGCTTCACAACAATCTGAGGGCACAGACACAGGCAAGGCTGGATGAAGCTTTTCTGGGATACGAAACTAAACCGTCCTTTGACGATCTGGCGATAATTGGAGTTGGTGAAATCGATAGTGATGTAGCCATGCGACCAAGCTGCGCTACTAACCGCTCAGAAAAAGGTGATTTCAATACCAGAGTTTTCAAGAGCTTGGGTATATCACCTGAGGAAAAACCGTGGCTGTTTGTGGTAAAGAAAAACAAGACCGTGTTGGACAGGCTTCACAAATGGATCAGAAATCATGTTGCCAATTTTACGGATCACCGTTCAGGTAAAAAAATCGTCACACACCTTCCCTTGATTATGATCGACGATGAGGCCGACCATGCTTCTGTCGACACAGAAGTTCTGGTTCTCGACAGTGATGGCAGGCCAGATCCTGATCATGAACCAAAAGCAATCAACAGCCTGATCAGAAAAATTCTTGTATCATTCTCCAGAACCGCATATGTGGGTTACACTGCAACTCCTTTTGCAAATATTTTCATACATGAACGCAGTTGGACGAATGAGGAAGGTTCCGATCTTTTTCCGGCCAGTTTCATAATAAATCTTTCCGCCCCGTCAAATTATGTCGGACCTGCCAGGGTCTTTGGGGTTGAGAACGATGTCAACAGAACAG
>CAZIVV010000196.1:0-13051 GCA_964542775.1 uncultured Desulfomonile sp. | reverse complement strand
TCACTCACCTGTCTCCGTTTTCCAACTCGAGTCATCTGGTTGATATCTCAAAGTAACACCCGTTTTTTTCAGGCAACTCATGGCAGTACAATGATCTCTACTTTTAATGTGACCACTCACTCTGTGCGTGAAGACAGATATTGGGACAAGGAAGTCGATGGACCTGGTTGTTGAATTTACTCAATTCAAAAAGGTCCTGGACTGTTTCCCAGCAAGCGTGGCCATATTGACGCGGGCAGGAAAGGCTTTATACATCAATGAGTCCTGGAAATCGTCATTTAATGAGTCGTCCTGTGCATTGAATTACTTTTCTTCATTCCTTGACGAGCTTGGTGATGAGACTGTTGTGAAGCAAAAGGCAACTGAGGGCATAGAGCGCGTTTTGAACGGATCCATTCCAAGTTTCAGCTTTGAATATTCTGGTGGAGACAGGAATGGCGAAAAATGGTTCATGATGACGGTCAAACCATTCGCAGAAATTCCCGACAATTTTATTCTTGTTAACTTTGAAATTACAAAATTCAAGATTGCTGAAGATCGTTCCAAAATATTCGCTACATTGCTTGAATACAATTCTGACGGAACAAAATTTCTGCTCCAGGAGCCTGATGGATCGTATGCCATCCTGGCCATGCTGGAAAAGACATCAGAGGGACTGACTCTGACTGACTCGAATTATTTCATTCTTTTCGCCAACAGATCCCTGACGGCCATGCATGGTTATGAAGAGGGAGAATTGACAGGAAGAGACGTCCGGGTTTTGCTCGACGAAAATGAAATAGCAATCCACAACCTCGAATCCCCTTTCAGCGAAGGTTCACTGTCGTTTGACGGGGAACTGATCAACAAGAGCAAGGATGGCTCCCATTTTCCGACAATGGCGTACAAGAGGGCGTTGGTAAGTTCGAAAGCAACTTACGGATACGTTTGGACTTTTCATGACATCTCAAAACTCAAAGAGTCTGAAATCGAGTTAAATAGGCGGGCACGGGAACTGGAAGCCAAAATACGTCAACTAAACTGTCTTTATCAGATATCGGAACTTACCACCCAGCCCAGGATAACGCTGGCTCAACTGCTTCAGCAAATTGTCGATCTGATTCCACCAGCGACCAGGTACCCAAACAAGATCGGGGCATCTATCCAGTTTGGTTCGGAAACTTTTTCGGCAGGACCTGTTGATCAGAACTCATGGGAACGATCTTTTGACATCGTAGTTGAAGACAAAACAGCAGCGACTTTGACTCTATGTTTTTCTCCATACTACCAAGGAGATGAGACTTTCGAGATTTTTGAGGATGAAATAAGTCTGATCCGTGTAGTTGGAGAGCATCTTGGACGTTTGATAGAAAGGTATGGTTTAGTCGCGGAACTGGAACAGCATTCCGGAGACCAGTACAGGGAATTGTCCGGACTCGAACTCGTATCTGGCCCCAAACTGACACCTGTCGCAACACAAACTTATGGTCAGGGACCTCTCAGCAAAACACAACCAGAGGAATTCAATGTTCTTCTTGATCGTTATGAGGAAGCCCTGGATCTTTTACTGGACCAGAAAACCTACAAGGTGGATCACAAGATATCTGAACGCCTTCGAGATATCGCCAATGAGATCGGTTTCCTGCGAGGTGGTCCACGCGACGTGGTTGAGTTGCACTCCGCTGCAGTGAAAAACAAGACAAGGGGGGTTCCGAGACAAAAGGCGAAGGCGTACTTCACTGAAGGAAAATTTCTGGCTTTTGGAGTGCTGGGGCACTTGACTTCGTTTTACAGGAACAGGTCTATTTTCGTGTCAAGTAGGTGATTTACCCTCAAGGCTAAAGGATCGAGGTATGAACAAATATAGACTGACACTCTACATAACAGGACGGTCGTGGAGATCAGACCAGGCGATAGCCAGCATTAGAAAGGTTTGCGAAAGCGAGTTGATGAACGAGTATGAATTACACATTATTGACTTGCTCGAGCAACCTCATCTTGCTGAAACGGAGAAGATTCTGGCCACGCCGACATTGGTCAAATCGCTGCCACCTCCACTGAGGAGAATCATAGGAGACCTTACAGAGGTAGACAAGGTACTAAAAGGTCTTAAACTTCGCGTTGTTGAATAATTGAATCTTTAAGGTGAGCATTGCAATGGAAAGCTTTTCTGAACCGAAATCGCTTGTAAAATTACCCACTGGCCTTTCAGGGTTTGATTTGATCTCAGAGGGTGGTCTTCCGAAGGGAAGAACCGCTCTAATTAGTGGAACATCAGGTAGCGCAAAAACTGTATTTGCCTGTCAGTTTCTTGCTGAAGGCATCAGGATGGCCAATGAGCACGGCGTGTTCATAACATTTGAAGAATCACCGTTTGACATTCGCAAGAACATGATAGGCTTTGGCTGGGATATTGAGCGCTGGGAGGCCGAAGGCAAATGGGCTTTTGTTGACGCTTCTCCCAGTGTAGACCAGGAAACGGTCATAGTCGGTGATTATGATCTGGGAGCCTTGTTGGTGCGGATAGAATATGCGGTCAAGTTGGTGGGCGCCAAAAGAGTTTCCATGGATTCCTTGGGCTCTTTGCTAAGCCAATTGCCCGACACGCCTACTATGCGTCACGAATTGCTACGGATTAGCGCCGCCATGAAGAGGATGGGAGTCACTTCTGTAATGACCGGCGAGAGGCTCGAAGAATATGGAGGGATATCAAGATACGGCCTGGAAGAGTTTGTAGCTGACAATGTGATAATATTAAGAAACTCCCTGGAAGAAGAAAAACGCAGAAGGACGATAGAAATTCTTAAATTCAGGGGGACTCCTCATCAGAAAGGAGAATTCCCGTTTGCAATAATACCGGCTCAGGGAATAGTTGTTATTCCGCTCTCCGCTATTGAGCTCAAACAGAGATCTTCTAATTTCCGGGTATCATCGGGCATTGATGAGCTGGACAGTATGTGCGGCGGTGGTTTTTTCCGGGATTCAATCCTCCTTGTTTCCGGGGCGACGGGGACGGGTAAGACACTGATGGTGACTCATTTTCTCAAGGGAGGATGTTCAAATCGCGAGAGGTGTCTGATTTTTGCGTTTGAAGAAAGCCGGGAACAGCTTTTCAGGAATGCGATTGGCTGGGGTGTAGATTTTGAGGGACTCGAGAAGAAGGGACTGCTAAAGGTCATGTGTAAATATCCGGAGGTGACCTCTCTGGAAAACCACATGATTGATATGCGAGCGGCCATTGAGGAGTTCAAACCAAAACGTATCGCAGTGGACAGCCTTTCTGCGCTCGAGAGAGTATCGACCAAAAAGGGTTTCAGGGAATTTGTCATTGGACTCACATCATTTATAAAACATCAGGAAGTCATTGGACTGTTTACTTCAACCACTCCGTCTCTCATGGGTGGAGTTTCTGTAACCGAAGCTCATATTTCGACCATTACGGACTCCATAATTCTTTTACGGTACGTTGAGATCTACGGGGAGATGCGCAGGGGCCTAACCGTTCTCAAGATGCGGGGATCAACTCACAATAAGGAAATTCGGGAGTTTCTGATTGATCAGCATGGGATGCACATAAGCAAACCGTTCCGGAATGTTACCGGCATTTTGTCCGGGAGGCCGATTTATTCGGAGGTTAACGATCTGGAACAAATGGGAGAGATTTTTAAGGACATTTAAGGGCAGATGGGGAATAACACTATTGATTCACTGGTTTTTTGCGGCGCATTGATCAACAACCTGCAGGATGCGATCATAGTGCTTGACTCAGGTGGCGCCATCCGTTTTGCCAACCGTGCGGCCGAGCGACTTTTTGGAGCTTCTTCCGAGGAAATATTGGGCCAGAGCTTTGGCGTCCCGGTTGCCTCAGACACAGCTTCCGAAATTGAGATAGTAAGTAATAAAGGGCCCATCAGACTGGCAGAAATAAAAACATCAGAGATCTTTCATGAGAACCAGAGCTGGACACTTTGCGCCCTGAGAGACGTTTCAGTCCGTGAAGTAACTGAACAGCGAAGTCTGGCAATTGAAGCCGCCGATCTCGGCCTCTGGGAATGGAATGCCAAATATGATGTCGTGAAGTACGACTCCAGATCAATGGAGATACTTGAGTTAGGACCGGAAGATCACAGAGGTGATCTCGAAGACTTTCAACTCAGGATACATCCTGACGATTTGAGCAGGGTCATGGAGTCCTGGGAGGCCCACAATCGTGGCCTGACCCCATCTTTTGAAGCGGAATACCGCACACTCACAGGATCAGGAAAATACAAGACCGTTTTAAACAGGGCGCGAGTAAACACCAGGGACGAGACAGGCAAACCTGTGAGAATTTTTGGCGCCTTGTTCGATATGTCCCAGCATCAGCGGTCCCTGGAAACTGAAAGGGCCAGTTCTGTTCAGTACAGGTTTGTTTTGGACAACATACCTATCCCAATTATGCTTGTGAACAAGAACGGGGATTTGATCCATTCCAACCGAAAACTCCGGCAGATGTTTGACTTTGCTCCACAAGTATATGGTAAGCCGGTAAATGTCTTTCAGAACACCCTGTTTACACAATCCGGCATTAACAGGCTGCTGCATGAAACCCTGATCAAAGCGTCAAAGACCTCATCAGAATTGACTTACACGCCGGGAAAGGAAAAATCTCGAACGCTGAAGTGTTTTGTCGCCCCGACGTTTGACCCCGAGGGACAAGTGTCCGGATGTCAGGTTCTTATCGAAGACATCACTGACAACAAACGGGCGCAGAAAGTTCTGACGGACAATGAAAAACTGAAGGCTATAGCTGAGCTGGCTTCGGGGGTGGCTCACAGTTTCAACAACATGCTTCAAATTGTTGTTGGATCTAGCAACCTGGCCATTGGACACATCCAGAAGGGCAATTTCAACGAGGTCGAACCGCTGCTCCAGAAGGTTCTTGATAACGCCAAGCTCGGCGCTGGAACGGTCCGCCGCCTCCAGGATTTTGCAGGAATCAGCGTCCCTTCCAGGAGTTCCGATTTCAATGATGTTTTCGATCTAGCCGATGCAGTATCCCACGCAATCGAAATGAGCCGGCCATGGTGGAAAATCAATCCACAACTAAAGGGAATCAATATTGATCTGGAACGGCGGCTCGAAAATGATCTCTATGTCAAAGGTCACGAAGATGATCTTCTGGAAGTGACAATCAACCTGATAAAAAATGCTACCGATGCTATGCCTCAAGGTGGCCGTCTGCTAGTTTCAGCCCGACGACAGAATAGCAAGGTTTTACTTGAGATTGAGGACACAGGGATAGGCATATCGAAAGAGAACCAGGAAAAAATTTTTCGGCCGTTCTGGACCACCAAGGGTTTTCAGTCCAGTGGTCTGGGACTCCCTGGTAGTCTTGGCATCGTCCGAAGATATGGAGGATCAATATCTGTAAGTTCTCAGGAAGGGAACGGATCAATATTCACCGTAACTCTTCCTCTTCATGGAGAGGAATTGAGAAAGCTCCCTCCATCATCAGACGGAGAGAAACGGGAATTCAGAATCCTCTGTGTCGATGACGATGTAACTATACTGGAGGTTCTCAAAGAGGGTTTTGAGATGCATGGGCACTCGGTGGAGACAGCTATCAATGGTCATTTGGCTCTGGAACAATTCAGGACAAACGATTTTGACTTAGTCATTTGCGATTTGGGGATGCCTGAAATGACTGGCTGGGAGGTTGGAACCGCTATCAAGAACCTTTGCCTGGAAAAGCGGGTTCCCAAAACTCCTTTTTTCATGCTCACTGGATGGGGTGGACAAACAGAGGACAAGAAAAAAATCAGGGACTCTGGCGTGGACGCTGTTTTTACAAAACCGATCTCCTTATCTGAACTACTCGACCTCATGAATCGTTATCTTGATGGAAATTAGCGTTAAACCGGTTCTCTCCCGGTTGTTCAGACTTTTGCAACTTGCCAGTCTGACATTCTTGATATTCATACCGGAAACAGGGAAGAAATCCCTTTTTGTACCGCATCCAACCACGCTTGACATGTTTCAACACAAAATAATGTCTTGTTCCTTGTATTTCAGAAAGGATTTTTATCCGTTTTTAAGGATCGAAAATTCTGCAACAATTTTTTATAAAATGGACTATAGTCATCCTGTTAGCATGTTTCAGACTCAACAGGATCGAAAGATTCGGCTTTATGGAGTTTTCTAATAATGGATCAGGAGGACATTCTTACCCTGTCCGGTGAAGGGCCTCAGGAACAGAAGGGCGCCCCTGAAGCAAATAGCGAGGCTCTAGATAACCCGAATAATGAAAACACCAGGGTGCTGGACCGAAAAAGGGTCTACGTTGATCTGCCAGCCTACGACGCCAACAGGCCACATCGAAAAGGCTACGTCATAGACATTACTTCAAGGGGTATAGGTTTAAAGAAAGTTCACACAACAACGGGGGACGTCATCAACTGGGTCGTATGCGCTGATGAACATTTTCCCGTTCAAAGATTCTCATTTGTTGCAAAATGTAAATGGACTTCCATTGACCGGTTCAATAATGATCCGTTGAGTGGGTTCCAGATAATACGAATCTCTGCGGAAGATTCTGCCAACCTTCGTAAATTTCTTTTGTTCCTGGGTAGTCGATATTTCAGGGATCTCACTTCACATCTCAGATCAGAGGCGGCTCTCAGATCTGTTGAGGCTCAATACAGATCAATCGTGGACAGTCAAAGCGAAATCATTGTCCGACTACTGCCGGACGCAGGACTAAGCTTTGCTAACCAGGCGTTCTGCAATTTTACAAGAAAACATCATGACCTTCTTGTGGGACAAAACTTCTTTGACTGGGCGGTTACTAACCAGAGTCTTGATCCATTGGCTTCACTATCCCTTTTAACCCCCGACTCTCCAACTAGTGTCTCAGAGTTTGGTCTTGCTGATTCAACGGGTGAGGTACGAGTTTTTGAGTGGGTTCAGAAATGTTTTTTCAACGACAATGGTTCGCCTGCTTTCTACCAGTTAGTGGGCAGAGACATCACCGAAAGGGTGATGACGTCAGGTGAGGCGCCCAGAGCTGAAGACAGGCGCGCCGAGGTCACTGGGAGTTCTGAATTAGAGCAGGTCAGACTCATTTCGGCTCCTTACAGGAAATTCCCTGAGGCTACTTCTGATGTAACTAACCACAGCGTTTCAGACTTAGAAACATCGTCCACGAACGCATTGGAATCAGGGGCACCTCTAGTCTCAGAGGAAAACAACAGCAGGAACCTGAAAATAGTTGCCGACAAAGCCAACTTTGGACTTGCAATGGCGCAAATGGATGGATCGATAATTTATGTCAACAATTACTTTGCCAATGTACACGGGCTGTCGGTCGATGATGTAGTGGGCAAGCAGCTATCAATATTTCATACAGAAGAACAAATCAGACAGGTCGACCGATTAAACGCTGAACTTACCAAACAGGGTTTTTTCAACCCGCACGAGGTTTGGCATTGTCATGTCTCCGGACGTGAGTTCCCGATGCTTATGAGCGGGGTTTTGATCCACGACGAAAATGGAAATCCTACGCTTATGGCGGTTTCCGCAATTGACATAACAGATGTCAAAAGGATGCAGGAGGCTCTGAGTCATTCTCAGAAAATGGAAGCAGTGGGAACGTTGGCCGGAGGCATAGCCCACGATGTAAACAATGCCCTTTTCGTAATGACGGGCTACGCCGACCTTGCCCTTGCTGAAGCCTCCCCTGGTTCACGAGTACAAACTTATCTGAATAATATCCTCAGGGCTGGACAGCGAATAAAGGAGATGCTCAACCAGATTCTGTCCTTTGGCAAAGGAGGGACTGACGAAAAAAAACCTGTTCCTCTTTCTGCTCTGGTTAAGGAAGTTGTAAAGTACATGCGCGGAGCAATGCCTAAAAATGTGCAGCTAGATGAACATATCAACTGTCCTCAAGATCTTGTTGTAGCTGATACAACCCAGATCTATCAATTGTTGGTCAACCTGATTGTGAATGCTAGAGACGCCATGGCCGAGACCGGCGGACTGCTTGTTGTTGGACTGGAGAACATCCGTGGCGAGGATACTGACACTGAGTCGCACGTCAAACTGCCTGACGGACCATTAGTTCGTCTGACTGTTCAGGATACTGGCCATGGAATGACAAAGGAAATCAGGGACAGAATCTTTGATCCTTTTTTTACCACCAAACAGGTAGGAGCGGGAAAGGGCGCCGGTTTGCACTTGATCCGCGTAATTGCTGACAACCATGACGCCATCATTGATGTGGATTCTGAACCTGGAAAAGGTTCGGTATTTCGCGTTTACTTCAAATCAGTGGAGCATGCAGGCTGTAGACCCGCAACTGAGACAGATGCTACAGATCCCTGTCGTTCAGCCAGCATTTTGTTTGTTGACGACGATGGCTCCATACGGGAAATGACCAGGCAGTTGCTCGAACTCATGGGACACGAGGTTACGCTGGCGTCCTCGGGAAAAGAGGCGTTGGATCTGTTAAATCAGAACCGAGATGAATTTGACGTTGTAATCACTGACATGACCATGCCGGGCATGAGCGGATTACAACTCGCCAGGGAAATCAAGTATCAATACAGCAGCCTGCCAGTGATTCTCTGTAGCGGATATACGGATGTGATCGAAGAGGCTAAAGCCTCCGACATGGGTGTTGACGCCTTCCTGACCAAACCCTTCGGCAGACCGGAATTGTCAGACACAATTAGGGAGCTGACTGAAAAAGCTATTTAAAACGAATCAGTTAATTCTTAACTACTTTACAAGGTTGAGTTTTACGGGAGCCTTCAGGACCACGAACGGGCCATTCTCCGACTCACGTCTGTCCAGCGCTCCAACCTGATCTTTGATCAGGTTGGACACTTTCTTCGCGTCCTCAGACAACATTCTTACACAACCATGCGACTGATTACGTCCAATGCTTCTAGGCTGGTTCGTCCCATGAAATCTGTAACCATAGTCTTCAAGTTTGACCTTATTCTCTACAAAATCCTCCTGGACCTGATCTTGCCCCCTGGATTTTTTTCTGAGGTTTATGATTTTTTTCTTCAAAAGAGGAGCCATGGTTCCACCGTATACTCTCTGGCTCGGAGAATCTCCAGCAGCCCAGGCGCGGTTAGCAGGCGGAATCCACCACGGATCCTGATCGTAAATGTGAGTCACGTAATAAACCCCAACCGGAGTCGGAAATTCTGGAGCCCCCAAACCTATTTTACATTCATAAAGAGTTTCCCTGCTCCCGTCGGAACCCTCTGAGTAGAGTCTGAAGACGTGAGAAGAATGGCTTACTTCTATTTCCAAACGTTTGGACAGCATGGTATCCCGCTGAGCTGTCTTATCAATTGGCGTGTTCTGGATTGAAGCCAACGCTCCCAAACCACCCAGAAAAGCCCCTGGCATTAAAAGCGATTCTATCCTCTTCCTATCCACCAGAGACGCTGTCTTTACCAAGGCAGGCTGTTTGGCCGACTGAAACAGTCCAAAACCTTCAGGCTCTCCGGGCATTTTAAGGTCATACAGTGAACGGCTCATAGAAAATGGGGTCTGAAAATCATGGATACCATCGAATTCGGTCAGGCCACTATTCTTCCGACTAAATTTCGACTGTAATTGATGATCCGGACTCTTGCTCAATTCAGTCGGGGATTTCCCATGGAAACTATGCACAAGAACTGATGGCGCATCACGCCTGTCAACATTCGTTATTTCATGCTGGCGAGTTCGCTTGGCGGCCATGTTCCCACCAACCTGCTGAGGCAAAGCATACCCAGCAGACAAACAAACAACAACTACCGTGATTAACGCTAATTTAAGCATGAAGATCCCACAAACCGGATATTAAAATTACAGAATTATCGTGCATATTTAACATTTTATGGCTTACAAATCAATAAAAATTTAGAGAGTTATTTTTATGACAATTATTACTAATAGTAACAACACAAACATAAACCTTATTATTATATCAGGTCCGTTTTCTGGATAGTGGTTTAATTCATTTTAATGAACCACAGCACATTCCATAAATATTGGCTATCAGTTATTTATTATTACCTTTCAAATAGTTATAAGTTCACATGAGATAAACTTGACGTTACATTATAAGCGTCACGTGAATATCTTGACACACCTGGACATTCAGGAGTAGGATACTCCTAGTGTAATAGAACCGAACTTCGACCAGAAAACCCGCATATTGTGGATATAAGAGCTTTGCCTCAGGCGCGCCTGAATAGATCACACACCCTGAATAAAAACGAAAGGTGAATAGTCAGTGAAAGAGCTATTGTCAGGAAACGAAGCAATTGCAAGAGGGGCTTATGAGTATGGAGTCAGGCTGGCGTCCGCCTACCCTGGCACACCAAGCACAGAGATTCTGGAATACATTGGTGGAAGGTATCCGGAAATCAAGGCTGGCTGGGCTCCAAACGAGAAAGTGGCAGTGGAAGTGGCTGCTGGCGCAGCTTACGGAGGCGCACGGGCGCTTGCCGCAATGAAGCACGTCGGTCTAAATGTCGCTGCTGACCCTTTCATGACCCTGTCTTACACAGGTGTAAATGGTGGTTTGGTTCTTGTTGTCTGTGATGATCCTGAAATGCATTCATCACAAAATGAACAGGACACCCGCAACTATGCCAAGTTTGGTAAGGTTCCCTGCCTGGAGCCATCTGACAGCCAGGAAGCCAAGGACATGATTGGGGCGGCCCTGGACATCTCTGAAAAATTTGACACTCCGGTGATATTCAGAAGCACGACACGTGTTTCGCATTCGATGTCACTTGTGGAGACAGGAAACCGGGTTGAGGGTTCTGTTGAGATTGGTTTGAAAAAAGACCCTATGAAGTTTGTCATGTTGCCGGCCATGGCGCGCAAGAAGCACCCATGGGTTGAACAGCGCATGAAGGACATTGCCGAATATGCGGAGACTTTCCCGTATAACATTATCATTGAGGGTTCAAAATCGATTGGCATAATAACATCTGGAATAGCTTACCAGTACGCCAGAGAAGCTATACCTGAGGCGTCGTTCCTGAAACTGGGCATGGTCTGGCCACTTCCCGAGAAAATGATCAGGAAATTCGCTTCAATGGTGGACAGGCTTGTCGTGATTGAGGAGTTGGATCCATTTTTTGAGGAAGCTATACGTCTTATGGGTATTGAGGTGGAAGGCAAAAACCTCACTAGCTTATGCGGCGAACTATCAGTTGAAAAGATCGAAATAGCGCTGAAGGGAAAATCTTCGGCTGAGTCTATAGGCGCAATAGACCTGGAACTGCCGATGCGTCCTCCCAACCTGTGTCCGGGTTGTCCTCACAGGGCAACGTTCACCGCGCTAAAGAAGCTCAAACTGTACGTTGCAGGCGACATCGGCTGTTATACACTTGGCGCTTTGCCTCCTTTAGGGATGCTCGATAATTGCCTGTGCATGGGAGCTGGTATTGGTATCGCATCGGGTCTGGACAGATCACTCGGTGAGTTAGCCAAAGGTAAAGCCGTTGCAGTGATTGGCGACTCGACATTTTTTCACTCAGGCATGACACCACTACTCGAACTCGCCTACAATGGCGGGGCAACCACGGTGGTGATCGTAGACAACAGGACCACAGCCATGACCGGGGCGCAGCATCACCCGGGAACCGGCTACACGCTACGCGAAGACCCAACAATTACCGCCGACATGGAAAAATTGTGTGAATCGTTTGGTTTCAAAAGAATTCGAGTGGCAAACCCTTACAAAGTCAAAGAACTGGAGAAGGTTCTCGCTGAAGAATTGAGCGCTGATGAGCCGTCGGTCGTCATCTCCAGAGCGCCTTGCGCCCTCTTAAAAACAGGCAGGATTCTCTCGGACAAACCGCTTCGCATCGACGACCAGAAATGCACTGGATGCAAGAGTTGTATAAATACCGGATGCCCTGCCCTGGAATTCGTCAAGGAGGAAAGAATCGTTGACGGCAAGAAGCGCAAGGGATACTCCAGGATAAACGCGTCACTGTGTGTTGGATGCAACACATGTTTCGAGGTTTGCAAGTTCAATGCTATTGAGGAGGCGTCATGAGCCTTGATAAAATTTACAATGTCCTGATCGTAGGAGTTGGAGGCCAAGGAATAATTCTGGCCAGTGATGTGCTTGGTCGTGTCGCCGCCCGCCATGGATATGATGTCAAAAAGAATGAGATCCATGGAATGGCTCAGCGGGGAGGTTCTGTTTCCAGTCATGTGAGATTTGGAAAAACCGTTTGCTCTCCGATAATCAAGATGGGAGAGGCTGACGTGCTTCTCTCTTTCGAACAGATAGAAACGCTGCGATATTTTCCTTATTTGTCCAAGACGGGGCAGGTAATTCTTAATGACCAGAAAATATTGCCGCCCGCTGTTTTTACAGGTCAACAGGATTACCCATCGGGAATAAGGGAAAAGATTAAAGAAAAAGCTCCAAAATCCATCATCGTAAACGGCGCTGAGGTAGCCCGTCAAATTGGCAACCCCAAAGTCATAAACGTCGTTTTCCTTGGTGTCTTGTCGAATTTCCTGGACATACCCGCACAGACTTATGAAGCGGTCTTGAAAGAATCCCTAAAACCAAAGCTGGTTGAAATCAACCTCAAAGCCTTCAATGAGGGCAGGGCTTTGGCTTCCTGAACTGTTGGCTGACAATGGATCAAAGGGCGCCCCAAGGCGCCCTTTTTTGGTTGAGTCAAAGACCTTCGAGGCGGTTGCTGATTCTGGCTGTCAAACCATTCTTGAGCTTCCGTATTGAACTCTCCAGCCATCGTGGATTAATTTACAATCACCTTTTTACCTTCACCAGGATTATTTACTTATCTTCACGTACCTCGCAACCGTACATGCGCGCGAAAAATTTGAGCCAGCTATGCGCATCCCCTGGCGCCATTGAGCAACCTGACACAATCCCTGTATTGAGCATGGCCGAATTTACCGACAGGCATAATTATGGAGATTGAATTATGTTTTTGACTCAAACAATGTAGTATAAATGACTAGACTGAGTTTCTGTTTTGAAGTTGCCTTGGATGCCGGATTGATCTAACCTGCCTGAGCGTCAACG
>CAZIVV010000195.1:0-9389 GCA_964542775.1 uncultured Desulfomonile sp. | reverse complement strand
TCTCTCACTGAACACAAGCTTGAAATTGAAACCATCCATAAATCAATTAATCATGATCCGGCTTGATGCGCCGGTTCCCATTAGCGTCACAATCCTGAAATCTTCACAACTCATCCGAGGCGTCAAGCAAATCTGAAACGTCGCCCATGTTCAGGGTTCGCATCCCTAAATATTGATTCAAGCATTTGAAATGCAGCAAGATCTTTTCCAGAAAGGCCAGGTTCCTGTCGGTGTTGACGCCAAAGTTGTGTGGGTGCCACCACAGATGGAACAAGCGACCGTTGCGGGCGGCATGGCTCATGGCAGCGGTTATCCGTTTCAGTCTGAAGCTTTCCAGAAACCGTAGCTTCCTGGAATAGGGGCGTAAAAATCTGCTTGAAGCAATGTTGTAAGGATGGGTCATTGCGATCTCGGTTAGTTCGTACGTATGATGACCCGACAGATTTATGTAAGAATCCAGAAGGCGAGCAGCCCTCATGGTTTTGCTCTGGCGCTCCTGTTCAACTGCAGCATACATAAAACCGGATTCTACGCCCCGGTAACCAGTGATACCTAAATCCTTCAGGATAGACAGGTAATCCGGATTCCACTGGTTCCTCGGGAAAACAAGAGATTTAATGGTGAGATTTCTCTGTCTTGCAATATTCATAGCCGCTTCAATATCTTCCCGAAAGGATTCCGCGTCCTGACCGGGTTCCAGACAATAGTAATGAGAATACGTGTGGGTCCCTATTTCCTGACCATCGCAGTTCAGGATGAGGTCTATAAGATGCGGGGCAAAATGATATCGCGGATCCAGGAGGCCGGAATTTGTGATGTATTTGTACGGATTGCGCAATGAGTCAGTGTAATCAGGTAATATCCTGGGAACATTCTGGGTGAGCTGCCCGTGATCCCGGAAGAAAACGAACCCGACCGTGGCCCATGTGGCATGAATGTTGAACGCCTTGAACAGATCCAGGATTCCTTCGATTGCCTTTTCCACACCGTCAAGATTGGCAGAGTAATTCGAAAGGGATCGTTTATCCCGCATTCCCCAGTAGAGTTCAAAATCGAGTGAAATCACAAAGACGCCTTGCTTCTTCATTTTTGTAAAATCCTCACCGAGGGTTTTGAGATGTTAAATAGCAAAGAGTAATCAAGGGAAATCCCAACAAGGTAACCTGCTAGTACTGTAAAATTGTATCTTCTAGTGGACCTGCATCCGTTCAAATCACTCAGCGACATTACTCATTATAGATACCGGCGCGGCCTGCAATTGACTGAACAATCCCAAGTCCCGGACCAACCGGCCTATCCCGTGTAATTGCATATATCTGACAGATTATTTTTCTGGAGATCTGACAAGCATCCCGCCCTCTTTGACTCTTCCCTATCTCCCATCTCAGGTTCCCGGATAATCGATTGCTATTTGTGCGTAAACAATTAGCGCAATTCCACTTCCGGAGGAGATGCCGTTGCATGCATGTTCAAATTCGCTGCTGTAAATGTTAATCAAACAGCTAAATATATTGCATCAGATGGCAAATTTACCTGAAAACAGCGCCTTGGAATTGAGGATGCGCTTAGGACCCGACGCATTCCTGTAGGTTAATTTTTAAACGCTGTTTTTTGGGCTTTTCCTTTTATTGTAATGTAGCTTACCGGCGCCTGGATTTTTTCATCACGCGGTTACCAGATTCAACAAATAATATACAGCCCGATTAATAATTGATGTTTCCTGAGGAGACGGTCTTTCAATACCACTTTTATCAATGACATAGCTTATCTGTAACTGTTAAGTAGTATCAAGTCAAGATATAACTTCTACAAGTTTACTAAGCTGTAATTCATAACAAATTACGTCCTGCTTCTCACAGGTGACTGTTAGAAGTCGAGCTCATCAGTGACTACAATTTTGAAACGCTCAAGTTTGCAGTAGGAATGAGAAAACTTAGATCTGGAATTGGAAGCCAACCCATTATGAAGACAAGGAGTTTAAACCCTAATAGCGGCATCAGAAAAGGTCTGCCGCAACGACTCACACAAATCTCCCACAATCGTTATTTTGAGAGGCAGTATCCGGAGAGCATCAAATTGCTAGGTGTTTGATTTATTTTGTGAAGTTTTGGTCGGGGCGACTGGATTTGAACCAGCGACCACCTGAACCCCATTCAGGTACGCTACCAGGCTGCGCTACGCCCCGAAACAAGTCCTCATAATAATCCAGTCAAAACATTGTTGTCAACACTAATAATGAGGTACAGACGGAGACCTTTTTCAGGTCGTCGCCATTACTTCAGTTTCAGATCCCGATCAACCTTGCCAGACGGTCTAGCCATTCTTCGCGTTGAGCCGGGTCAATCAGCTTCTTTAATGTCTTTCTGGAGGATGAAAATTCTATGACTTTCATCTGGTCCAGCCTGTTCAAGGCGTTGTTGACGGTGACCGAAGGTAAGGTCGGTTCAAGCTGCCCCTCCTGAAATTCGGTCGTTTCCAGTCTCCTGGAAAGTGACTTCATGAATTCCTTCTGAGTCATGGATTCATCAGCGATTTCATCAAGAGCCAGCAGAGTGATGTAGTAAACACTCATCAAATCCCGGGTCAGATACGAAATTGATTTGATGGCTTTTTCATCTATTACGTCAAAACCGGAATCTGTCTGTTGGAGCCATTTTGCGCCAACAAAAAAACTGCATGCGTTTGCAACAAGTTCTTCTTCCGTCACCAGTGGATCAGCTATGAATTCGAGATCCAGCATGGACCTGAGAAATCTGAAGTCATCCACGACCGATTGAATGTTGATGTCCGACCGGGTCGAGAGATTGTGGAGCAGAGCAGTGGATGCGAGTGAACATGGCCATAGCGAATTAACCAGAGTGTTCTTGTAAAATTCCAGGTTAGCCAGGCGTTCCGGATTCACAGCGTAAATCCTGTCCTTCATGGAAGTTTCTGTCGAGAAGATCAGGAACCTGCGCTTCGCAAAGAGCCCAAGACTCTCATCCAGGGCTAAATTTACGTCCTTGCAGCTATCGGTTACCTGAACACCCCTGCAGTCGAGCAGATAAGCCAGCCGCTGAGCGCTATCTACAAGCTGTCCATGAGAAAATTCATTTGAGCCTTCGCAGATTACAGCAGCGGAGGAAAGCTCGATGGCGTTAACGGCTGACGCCTGTATCATGCTGCTCATTATGTGGTAGGCAAAATCGTGGGTTAATTCTCTTCGTTCAGGCATGGTCAGGTCAGTAATTCGGGAACCTTTTATTCTCTTCTCACAGAAACCCTTGAACGAAAGCGGATCATGAAACCGCATGTAGACTGTCCCGTAGCGCTTTCCAAAGATCTTGCGGGAACTTATCAGGGAACGCCAGGATTCCTTCTCTTTTTCATGCCCTGACAGTTCGCTAAGATATGATTTTTCTTCCGGTATCTGATCATATCCAACGTAACAGGGCACAAATGTCAGGTCCTCTAATTCACCCTCGAAAGCCACATCCAGCAGAAAACTCAAAAGTCCGAGTTTTGGGGCCAGCAGCTTTCCTGTTCTACTTCGACCTCCCTCGATATAAAAATTCAGGTTGGTTTTTTCCCGCACCAGAACCTTTACATAAGCTGCAAATACTTTGGTGTACAACTCGAGTCCTTTGAGTGAGCGCCTGAGGAAAAACGCCCCTCCGCTCCTTAGAACAGGCCCAATCGGCCAGAAAGCCAGATTCTTGCCTGCGGCCATGCTTGGTATCGTCATCTGATGAATGAATGAAATAAACCCCAGAAACAAATAGTCAAAATGACTCTTGTGGCTTGAAACGAAAATGAGTGATCCTTTTTCATTATATTTTTTTAATTTTGCGAAATCGGACTCATGATAATCAACTCTGTCAAAAAGGGTCCTGAACAGAAGCCTCAGAAGATAATAAAGAAAATGATAGACCTGAATACGCTGGTCAGCGGCTATCTCATCGACGTAAGCCTCGGCCTTCTTTCGGATCTTGTCTTCCGGCTCATTTTTCTCCGCCGCTGTGCGGGCTACCGCGTCCTGCACGTTTTTGTCCTGCAGCACGAGCTCCTTGATTTCGGTTCTGGACAGCTTCTCAGCCCCACGGTTTATCCGGATGCGCGAATTAATGCGCTCTATAAGGTCGGTTCTCAGTTTGAAAGGCAACTCCTCCCATGATACGCCTGAACCAAACTCTTCAAATTGGCTGATGAGGCAAACAGGCTCGCCAACAAGCAGTTCAGGCACAGTCCACTTGCGCAATGCAATGAGTATCCTGCTTACAGGCCCTGGACGGTCGGAGTCTCCGAGCAGAGTCTCCCAGAAAGGGCGTATCTGGCGCTTATGACGCCTGTCATACAGTATGAACAGCGGAACAACCGATATAGGCGCCGCTAACTTGCCCTGAGCCTCCAGGAGTATGCTTACCGGGTCATTTTCCGGGTTGATGTACCTGTCTAGCGATGTCGCTTCATCTACAAGGTAGAAGGCGCACGATCCGCCATGCTCCAGGATATCCTTTACGATTACCGGGTTTAAAGGCTGAGTTCTGGTTCCCGGAACAAAAAGCCCTTTTATTCGATCTTTCCATATATTCAACCACTTGAGAACCGATCCGCCCGCATAATCGGCCGAGCCTAAAAGAGCCCATGGTGTTGGCAAGCCAAGCTCATTGAATTTCATGCGTATGAAATGCAGATCGTAAGAGCTGGGAAACTTAATTGCGTAGACGACAGGACCGCTGAGGGACAGATCCCTGATCTGGTTGACAGAGTCTTCATCAATCATGACGCGACTGGAGAGGATGGGTATGAGTTTTCTTAGCAGCCACGGAGGGGCCTGATCCAAAACTCCGGCTACCGATGAGAAACGGCCGGACCTCAGATAAACAGGCACTGATTTTTTATCAAATGATAGAGTCATCTTTGCCGCCTGGGAACTGAATTGACAAAATGTGCTTTGACATCCCGATACCGGTTATTGCAGGTCGAACCAAAGTCCGCAAGGATTGAATGGAACCTCGCATGTTCCAGACATCATAATCAGCAAAAAGAAAACTTTTCAAAAGTTTATTTTATGATAACATACAATACCTGATGGGGCGAACTTTGGAAAACCCAATGAGTTTACTGTTATTGATCAGAACACGCGTCTGTGTTGCTGTTGTGCTATTGTGCGCGCTTTTCGTGTCCGTAGCGAGCGCGGACGATTACCTCGACTACTATGAGCAGGGAGAATTTGCTCTGAGGGTCGAGAAGTGGGACCGCGCCATCGATTTATTTACCAAGTCACTGGCTGATAACCCGAGTTTCTTTGAGGCCTACCTCAACAGGGCTATAGCATATTCGAAAAAAGGGGAATACGACAAGAGCATAGCAGACCTGAAAAAAGCCGTGCAATTGAATCCGGATTACCCGGACGCGTATGGCCTGATGGGTCTGGTTTATGAAATAAAGAAAGAATACGCCTTCGCGCTCAGCGCATACAAGGAGGCTTTAAACAGGGAAAAACGCCCGGCTCCCCGAAAAATTATCCAGAAGTATATACAGGACATGGAATCTAAATTGAAGAGATCCGGTCCGGGCTGAGCGAGTCTCAAAGCGCCTGGTTAACTGTTCAAACGTGAGATTTAGGGCTTTATCCGGGGCGCCGATCAGTGAAAGCGCTGATCAGCAATGGGATATCACTTTTTTGATGCATAGAGGGTTGCTTTTATATTCGTGGTGTTGTAGAAGTTTGCGGTAATTCAGATAAATAATGAAAATTGCGTCTTGTCATAGTCGCTTAGTGATGATAACATGGTCTAGATAAGATAACTTGACCGGTCTATGAATCGGCTAACTTGAATAAAGGAGGGCGCTTTAATGCCTACACTGGAAATCGATGGTAGAACTTTTGATGTTGATGAGGACGGTTTCCTCCAAGACCCCGAGCTTTGGAATGAGGAAGTCGCGAATTTATTTGCAAAGACTGAAGGCATTCAGGACATGACGGACGAACACTGGAAAGTGGTTCACTACCTCAGAAATTACTATCTTGAGTTCAATATTGCTCCTATGATCCGCAAGGTCTGCAAGGACACCGGCTTCAAGCTGAAAAAAATCTACGAGCTGTTTCCATCAGGACCAGCTAAAGGAGCCTGTAAGGTTGCAGGGTTGCCCAAACCCACAGGATGCGTTTAATCTTATAGCCACAATTGACATTGATGACCCCCGAGGACATGGTAGAAGCTCACTTACGTGGGCTCATGTCCTTGAGGGTTGTTATTTTTCAGGCCGTTTGATTTCCTCTGGCCGCCTGTTTCCTCTCCTATTACTGACCTTCTACAAAAACACTACATCGGGGCAAGTTGATGAACGGAGCTGAGTCACTCGTAAGAACAGCATCATCCCTGGGAGTTGAGGTTTGCTTTGCCAATTTTGGAACTTCGGAACTAAACCTTGTTTTAGCTCTGGATTCGGTATCCGGAATCAGACCGGTGGCAACGCTTTTTGAGGGTGTTTGCACTGGAGCTGCGGATGGTTATGGTCGCATGCTTTGTAAGCCAGCCATGTCTCTGCTTCACCTCGGAGTTGGCCTTGCCAACGGTCTGGGAAACCTGCATAACGCCAAGCGGGCAAGAACTCCGCTGCTGACAGTTGTGGGGGAACTTGCAACCTGGCACCAGTCCTGCGATTCCATGGAAGCGACAGATATAGCGAGCCTGGCCTGGCCGGTCTCCGGTTGGGTCCGGACCTGTCAGTCTGCAGGCGCAGTGGCTCAGGATACAGCCGATGCAATACATGAGTCACTTAAGGGACTTGGATCTGTTCTGATTGTGCCTCAGGACTGTCAGTGGGGTGAATGCGAAGATGTTCCCGTGGCTCAGAAAAAATATGTCCGGGCATCCCCGGACCAATCTGGCGTAAAGGAAGCCGCAAGACTTCTTCAACAGACGGCCCCTACCCTGCTGCTACTTGGCTCAATGGCGCTGACCCAGCGGGGACTGAAGGCAGCGCAAGCAATCAGGATAGCCACCGGATGCGACCTTCTGGCGGAAACTTTTGTAGCAAGGATGGAGAGAGGGCATGGCATTCCGGCAGTGGACCGCATCCCCTACTTCGCCAACCAGGCTCAGGCCAGGCTTTCAGGTTATAAAAATGTCATACTTGCCGGAGCGAACGATCCTGTAGCTACTTTTGGGTACAAGGATGGCAGGAGCAGGTTCCTCGAAAGCCATCAAATACCGCTGCAACTAGCTGATGCTACTCAGGATGTTGAACACGCGCTCGAAATTCTGGCAGATATGGTCAGTGTTGGACACAACCATGAGAAATTCCATGAGAAGCCTCAAGCGCAAGCGCAAGTGTCGTGGGCAGCCAACGCTCCTCTGACTGTGGAATCCGCTTTCATGACTATCGCGGAGTTACAGCCGGAGGGCGCCATTGTAGTTGAAGAGGCTGTCACCTGTGCTGGAGCTTATTACTCATCAACCCGTAATACGCCATACCACACGCTGCTTGGTGTCACCGGAGGATCCATAGGTCAGGGCATGCCATGCGCCGTTGGAGCCGCTATAGCCTGTCCTGACAGACCTGTGATCAACGTGCAGGCTGACGGTAGTGGTCTTTATTCAGCTCAGGCTCTATGGACTCAGGCCAGGGAGGGTCTGAACATAACTACACTTATATGCTCCAACCGATCTTACGAGATTCTGAAGGTTGAAATGGCGCGGTGCGGATACAGCAATCCAGGTGAAGCCGCCAAAGCTCTTACGAGTCTTGACCATCCCGCTATAGACTGGCCGAAGTTGAGTAATAGTATGGGAGTTCCAGGAGTTGCAGTCGCATCGGCTCAGGATCTGAAAAAGGAAATGATGGTGGCCCTAAACGAGCCTGGGCCTCATCTTATTGAAATGATTTTTTAATTTGTAGGCCGTAACTTATTGGATGTCGCTTATTTCCACCTGGTCACAGGGTATTGGCGATGCAGCTATGTGTCCCTATTATGCGGCCCTATAATTGTCGGACAGGTCTTTTCTCTGTAAGCTATTCGCTAGTCAGGAAGTCAGTAATGCCTAATCTTTTGGCATAAGCGGCTTCAGCTGATTTCCGGGCAATGTAGTTTGCCGCCGGCACAGCGTCTCTGGAAAGGTCAGCCAACTGCTTGCTGACAGCGGCTATTTCACGTGATAGCACCTGAACCTGTCTCCCGCAGAATACGATGTCTGTCTTCGGTACCTGATTGACGTTCCCCTGAGGGTCGCGCAACAGCACGGGCAATCTGGATACCTGAACACATCTCTGAGCCACCTTGAGCCGCCTTTGCAGATTAGCCAGGTAATTATTCAACTGATTCTGTCGAATGGAAATCGTTGAACTTTTACCGGTAGACTTGTTCACGGGGGTGGCAGTCGCAATCTTGGCTGAAGCCTGGGCAAAAAGCTCATCAGACAGCAATAACATGCAACCCATCATGGATAGACCGATTATGACATAGTTGAGTTTCCTGGATTTCATAGCCTGGGCTACCTCAATATCCCCATCTGACGCTCAAGTGTCGCCCGGTTAAGCTTGTATCCGATCAGTGATGTGTAATAGTCGCCTTCCGATAACGACAACTGCCTCTGGGCGTCAAGAACCTCGACATACGTGGCGACCTGTTCCTTGTAGCGCTCCTGGTTGATGCGGAAATTCTCCCTCCTGAACTCAACGGCCTTGCGGTTATCGAATATGTCACTCTCTGATCTCTTCATGTCCATGTAAGACTGTTTCACATCATTCATTATCTGCTCAACCAGCTGTTCGCGCGCCACAAAAGACCTAGCCTCGCTGACTCTACGTTCCTGAACGGTCATACGCTTCCTGAACATGTCAAAGGTCCAGGTCAGGATTCCCTGAAGTTGCCACGAGTTTGTTCCCTCAGGGTCAAGGGTGTTCCAGTCATCGTTTATTCTTGAACCTGTAACCTTGGCGCTGATGTTGGGGAGCAAATCACCCTTGGCCACCTTGATGAGGGCCATCGCCTGATCAACCGATATATTGGCCTGGCGTATTTCCAGACGGTTACCGGCAGCTATGGCATAGATCTGGGGAATCTGGTAATCGGTAGGCTGGTATGAGAGGTCCTCCACAATTTTTGTTGGCGTTTCCTGCGGATTACGCAACAGATAATTCAACTGGGCAGTCTGTTTCTGAATGTCGGTTATGGCCTGAGTCCTTTGTATACGCGCCTGAGCCAATTGTCCTTCTGTTGAGAGCACATCAACCTTGGGCACGACGCCTGCCTTGTAGAATTCCATTGTCTGGTTACGCAAGGCTTCCAGAGCCCTCACAGACTCATTGGCCACCTGCAGAAGCTTCATGGCCAGCATCAGACTATAGTATGCGTCGTTTACATCCAGGATAAGGTTCTGACGGTTGAGTTCCGCCTGTAT
>CAZIVV010000194.1:0-16647 GCA_964542775.1 uncultured Desulfomonile sp. | reverse complement strand
TGACTATACGGCGCGTCCATCCTGAAATATTGTTTTCAGGCGCGACGGCAATTATCCCCTTCCTGACAGTCTTATATCTAAAAACGGATGGGTAAGTTCTTTATTTCGCGTAAATCCTGATCCTGAAGAGTTTTTGACAGGCTTTCTTCCCATCTGAAGAATCTTCTGGCTATGGATTCGACTTTTTCCAGCGACTGAGATATCTCCGAGGCCAGATAGTGGTCCCTGTTTTTTTGGGCGTCCCGAAGTTTTTGTTTGAGATGATTGAGCAATTTGCGCGCCTGCTCCGGCGTTTCTACGTATATGCTTGGGTCGTACCCGCTGCCACGTCTCTCTTTGGGATTCCATTTGGACCGTATCTCATTGATGTGTTCTTTTAACATGAATCGATAAATCCTGTAATCAAGGTCACGCTCAAGGGCCCTACTCAAAAGCAGAGAGCATTCAACTCCAGAGTCACTGTCCGCTGAGCCTTTCAAAGTTTAAAGCACGGAAATGAAAAACACAAGAAGCATGAGTCAAGTTGTTGATGGCGCCGACCCATTGCCTATAGTCTAATCTCAGTGACCCGGATTCCACTGATCGGCCTTGTGGCCAACTGTTGAAGCCAATTAATTGGCCAAAGATCTGAGTCCGCCAGCTTCTAGGTGTTGCATAGCCCGAAGAGCTTGTGATAAAGTTCCTTACAGATTGAACAGGCAGGGTAGAATGAAAAAAGCCAGTCTCTCTTTAATACTTTTTTTCGCTATGGTTATGTGTCTGGTTACGCCGTCCATCCCTGACGCAGGTCAGATATGGATAAAATGCCATATCACATGTCGATGCTCTCAGGACAATACGGTTGGTAATTTTTCATTCAACATCCCGGTGGACACATCTCCAGACATAGGTTTTGAAGCCGATATGGCCTGTAAACGGTACGGTTATCAAGTTTGCTATGATGGATGTAATGGTCTCAAGTTCACCTATACCTACCAGGTGGTGTCACCATAGCGGTTAAGCAGCGGATTGCGGCCTCACCAGACATTTATTCCGATTCTATTTTGGCTTTTTTTGAAGCCCGTTGCCCCATCGCTATAAGTATTCCAGATATTAAAAGCAGCATGCCACAAACCGCTGCAGCCAGTGGTTTTCCCCTAAGATAAAGCAAACCAACACAGACGGAGCTTATAATAAGGGCTGGATAAGCAACCCAGTTGCTATTCAATATCCTGGTCAACATGGTTCGAAAATTTCCCACTGAATTCAATCTAACTTCTGGTTAGGCGCATCAGGGCAGCTAATGTCTTGAAATCTTTTCCTGCTTGCCCGAATGCCGCATCATGTTCAGATACTGCGAATAATCGAGTTGTTTAAATGTTTCGAGAGCTTGGTCCATCTCTTTTTGCGCCTGTTCAAATCGGCCCAGTTTTTCCAAAACCCTGGATTTCTCGGTCATCAGGGAGGCAGATGACTTATCGAAATAATTTAGAGACTCATCAAACTTCTGTGCCTGCGAGTATATCTTGGCCAGGTTATAAAAAGCCTTCGACTCTTCAGACATGTCCCCAGTCGAACGCGCCTTCCACAATCTTTTGAGGTTTTCCAAAGCTTGTTCCGCCTCTAGTCCCATTTTGCCTGCCAGAGATCGTGACTTGGATTCCAGAATTTTTTCAGTGTCCCTGCTCCTTGGATTGGAACTGAATAATGCTCGAGTGTAGTCTTCAAGGGCTTTAGCCAGATTGCCCAATTTTTCATTGATCAGACCTCGCTGATTTAAAGCTATCTCCTCATTCTGTCTGAAGTCATTTTTTTCCCGGAACGCCAAGGCAATGTTCAGGCAACTTACAGCCTTCTGGTATTGGTCAGTCCTCGAATATTTTTCAGCCAGCCTTTCAAGCGCTACTATCATCTGTTTTTGATCACCGGATTTGCGCAGCTTTCTCAGCTCACTCAAATCGTCCTCAATGGATTTGTGTGAAACACTCGTGGCATTGTCAACAGGGCTTTTCCCAGACAGCCTTTCCTGTTTTCCCCTCAAATCCTGCTCCCTGTTCTGGACTGCCGCAATGGACTCAAGACCATGCGAATGCTTCACAGGCTCAGTTGCTCTGGCGCCTCCAACTGTTTGACCCGGCGGTTTAGGAGCGTCGGACGCAAGCCTGTCCGAAGCTTCGGGAAGTAGCTTGTCTGGCCCCAGCTTCGATTCAATAGCGCTGAGTTTTGTGGCAACACCGGGATGATTCCTGTTTTCAGCGGGCGCTTTGGGTATCTGGGATCTTGGTCCATCGGCGCCCCACAAAACAGGGCCTCGACCAACTGAATCCACCTTGTCCAGTGAAGCTTCAGGTCTACGCCTGGCGTTGTCTTTTGTCGAATCTTGCTTCTGCGCCAACTCAACCTGTTTTGCCGGTTTTGAATCAACTCGACTACCCAGGTTCATGACCACGGGCGCTGCGATCTGTTTTTGAGGCGTTACACTTTTGGATGGATCAGTTTTGACCTCTTTAGTAAGCTGTTGGCCTCCATCAGTTAAAGGCAGAGCTAAAACGGGAGAGTCTGGATCCAGGATCTTGCGCCCGGCTAGTCTTGCTTCCTGCGCAGCTTTGACGTAAAGGTCCGAGGCTTGATCATTGGATCCGAACCCTTTCTTTATATTGCCCAGTTCAATGAGAGCAAGGGAAGTTTCGTCATGAGCTTTGAGGCTGTTGAATATTTTTACGGATTGTTCACAATTCTCTGACGCCTTCGCGTTTTCCCCCATGGAATTGTATAGTCTGCAGATGTAAAGTTGGCACCAGGCTACAGCCAGGACATTGCGTTTTCGTTTTTCAAGCTGCCGGGCGTCTTCAAATCTGACCAGCGCCTTGGCTGAATCTGATTTTTGTATGAATTCGATTCCCTGCTTGAAAATCTCGGCCGCTGGATTTGAAAACGAACGCAGCGCCTTTTCTCTGGCCATGTTTTCTATTTCCTGGACGTTTTCTATTCGCGGCGCAACAGCCAGAGGCTTTGGCTTTTCAGGAGCCTTTTCAGACTCCACAGGTTGCGGAGCCAGAACTATCTCTCTTTTTGGAAGAGCTTGATTGGGCGAAGTTTTTTTTGCAGAATCCACCTGTTTCGATGAGATCTTTTCAGTTGACCTGTTTTGAACCGTTCCGGGTCTTGAAAGTGAAGAAGATCCTGAATGGAGTTTTTCCAAAGCGGCTATTTTTTTTTCAAGTTGTGAAACCACTTCGGGGTCGGCTATCAGACCCATCGCTACCTGATACATTTTAAGGGCTTTCTCCCTGTCTCCTATCTGCTCGAGAGATTCCCCCATAAACAGGAAGGACCGGTAATCCAAAGGTCTGAACGATACAGCAACATCAAAATCCTTTATTGCTGAACTGTGGTCACCCTTACGAGCGCGGGCTAACCCCATGTTCGTGTATATTTTTCCCTCAATTCCGCCAAATTTGAGAGCTTCGTTGAAATCTTTCAATGCCTCGTCATATGCGCCCTGCTGAAGATGCACAACGCCCCTGTTGTTCAGAGCGTTGGTGTAGTCTGGTTTCAATTCCAGAGCCTTGCTGTAATCGGCGAGAGCCTTGTTCATGTCTCCTGAGCGCTTGTAGGCCACTCCCCTGTCATTGTAAAAACGATGGTCATTCGGGTTCGCCTCTATTGCACGGGTGAACAGAACTATGGCTTCCTGCAGATTGCCTGTTTTCATTGCCATCAATCCTGAGTTGTAATTGTCGGCATTGGCGGACACGTTATCATGGCCAGGCAGAACAAAAGCCAAGGCTATTACCGCAACAGCAATGAAAACTCGTGACAATCTCATACACCATCCCTCACTGGAAGAAATTTATGGGGACGCCTAACACTTAACGTCATTATCGAGACACTGGAAGGACATGTTGACAAGGGAAACCAAACCAAACAGTCCGCACACAGACTATTCACCCTTGATCTCACCAAGGCCGAATTGTCCAAGAATGTCCCTTACAAAAAAGGTTATTTCATCAATCGCCGCAGGAGCTTTATCAATTATAGAAGATTGTTTCATGGCTCCGTTCTCCAGCGCCCTGTTCGAGGAATCAGGAGCCCCGGAGATGTCATATTTTTCGAAACCAACCGCTAAAGCTGTTCCTAATGACAAGAGAAATAACAACAAAATTACAGCCATAGATTTAATGACATATCTCATCCTAATCCTCCATTAGTTGTAACCAAAACATCTCAAACTATGTCAATATTATATCATAAGTCTTTGAAAAAGGATAGTGTTATGGTTTCTTTTGTGATTTGAGCCACGTCAACAAGCGTAACAGGACAGAATCAGGAAAGTAACAATCTGTTTTGATATGGTTGAATATTTTTTCATCCCAGTGGCTGCAACCGGTTCATTATATGGCCCTGAGTTCCGAACTGATCGCAGACTTTTATGAACACTCCTGAAATCAATCCGGAATCAAGCATCTGCCGGGCTCTTGCAAGACCATTGGAAAGGGCCTCTGTGATCTCACAGACATCGAGCTTATCGTAACCGACTGTTACCGCGAGATTCGCAATGTCACTCTCAGGGTCAATATATTTTGCAAGGGTTTTGGTGATCTTGAGACTCGAAATGCAGGTATGGTTAGCTATCTCCGTTGCTGCCGCATCAGCTATAGGGCATTTTTCGGCTAAAACCACCACTGCCGAAGCAATACCACGGGTCAGACTCCTTCCTCCCAGACCGCTTGTGCAGACTCCTCCGATACCATCAAAACCGTATAGAGGTAATTTATAATCCACTGTTCGTGAGTTAACATCAGATCGTATACCTATGACAATTGGCTCATTTTCAAGAGTCCTTATCGCTATGTCCCCGCCATTGTTGACGATAGCCCTGGTTGCGCCGAGACTCATGAGGTAATCTGAAGTAGCTTCCGCTATTGAGCCCGCAACTGCCGCCATGGGTGTCAAATCTGATGACAAAATCATACGACTCGCCTTCCACATTTCTCTGGGTATCGGCAAGCCGGGCTCCTGATCAATTGAGGAGGCCGGACTACTTAACTGGTTTCTGCTCCGAGCAACCTGATTCAGGAATTCTATAGCCTGGCATGCAGCCTGTCGCTCCATTATCAGGTTCCGTTTACCATGTAATGACGCGTCCAGGAACATTCTCATGGGTCCGCATTCCACTAAAACTGTGTCATCGCCCAGAAGAATTATTTCTTTTTTCCACGATTCCAGAATTCATCCTTATCGATGAGGGGTTTGATTGCTTCCATGTGACCGCCCATTTCGATGTAATCCTGCAGAGTCATCGTATATTCTATCGGGCATATGGTAGCGGGAGTGGGAATCCACGAGAAAGCCCCCTGGATAACTTTCTCTACATCAACCATGAAATTTATTCCTCCACCGGGAAGCACAAAAGCAGGCGCCCCTCCTACTGTGAGCCTGACCCTGTTCTTGTGAACTGCTCTGGTTAGCCTGACCGGATGTTTTGTGACGCCAGCGCGTGCGCTTCCCCCAGATCCTCCACAATAAATTCCTGAAACACGAGAATCTTCGCAGCCTTCTGACAACATCCTGATAGCGGCAGCGGCCGATTCCGTAAGTTCTGTCTCAACGAGCTGCCCATCTTTACCAAGTTGAAACATGGCCGCCTTCCGGCCTGTTGTCTCAGTAATCAGGATAGTCAGACCCGGTTTTGCAGCATTCATGTCAATAGATGAAATTATGTCCTGTGGCATCCTGATTGAGGAGCCACCCCATCCGTCCCCATGATCTCCAAAATAACGGCCTGGTGTACTCATTCGAAATTTGAGTTTTACCCCGGATGGTTTGACGCCCGTGTATTTGCCCGCAGGGTGCTCGCTCAGCAGACCAGTCAAATGGGAATCAATAATTATGGTTTCATCAGCAACTTCCCTGAAAATATGGGCAAACAATCCTACGGCCGCGCTCCCCGCTCCTACCCGCATCATGCCGTCAGTCTGACCGTTTATTATTGGAGGTGATCCTACCTGTACCGTGATTTCGCTCCCTTTTTCTATCCGCAATCCCGCGCTTGCCCTGTTGGCCAGATCAGCTATCAATTTGGCGATCAACATCCCATCAGGTCCGGTCATGAGGTTGACTCCACCAAGAGACATTATCTTGGCCCCATATTCCTCAGTTGTAAGATGACCTACCCGCTTTTTCTTGTAATAGATCCCCGCTCCTTCGGATCCAAGCTTCAAATCGGTGTCTACCTTCAGTTTTATACCAGAATAGCTAAGCGGAGCTTCTGTCACCACTGTGACGACATCAACGCCATCGATTTTTGTCTGCACTATGTGGGGAGCCGGTTTACAGTCTGGATAGGTAGTTCCTGATCCTATACCCGTTATTAGCGGATTTCTGATTTCTGCTTGCCAGTCATCTCCGACCAGAGATCTCACGTCATCAAAGCCCAGCAAGGGCATGGTTCGTTCCAAAACGCTTCCCGTGTTTCTATACCTCTGGCAAGCGCCTGTAAAACCTTCCTTTATTTTGCACTGCACCGGGCAACATTCACACTCTATGTAAGAATAATCGGGAAAGTTGTCTGGATATAGCGCCTGTTCATTACAGACACGAGAACAGGCCCCACAATCGCAGCACGACTCCCAAATGATGGCCTTGCGTTTTTTGATCGTGATGCTGCCTTTAGGACACACTGAGACACAGTGACCACAACCCTTGCATTTTTGCTCCATTACTTTCATTGCAAATATTCAACTCCCAGTAACATTCCGGTAACCCCTGGTTGGCAATAAACGCTAGGGAACACGTGCCAATTTCTTGCAGCCACGAACAGACTTTATAACTGATTACTATTCAACAATGCGTCATATTTGAGAATAATTTCTTTAGAATGCTTTTGTAGGAGCCTATCAGGGCTCTTCGTTTGAGTAATCTATGCGTTTACCATCAAGTCAATGGTCCATAAGAGCCGTAACGATTAACCCGGAGAGTATGTCCATATAAGGCGCACGAGTCAATGCCATTCGATTAACCGGTGGGTTTTTCCTTAACGAAGCGACGACAGCAGGGAAAAAACAAAAAAAAAGCAATCCTTAATCTGGAGGATTGCTAAGAGGGTATGGTTAGGAGTCGTTGTTCACTAATGTAGAAGCAAGCAGCGTGCCAAAACATGTTTTTAAATTGTTTCAACTAGTTAAGTCAAACAGGCTTATCGGCAACCAAGTTAGCAGGGAAAAATTTTTACACCTTTCTTTCAGGTGTAGTGTCGCGCGATGAATTTTTTCACATTTGAACTCTCAGCAGATGAAAAACCTCTTTTTGGCTCCTTGAAAAAGGCTTTTGAGGCCAGCGCGATCTAAATTCGTCGAAAACGCGCTGCGAAAAAACCATCCATCGGGAAATCACTCGATGGAGGAAAGGTTTCCAGAAAACCGTCTTTGTCAACGCGGACATGAGGATCAACGCTGTCCTGATTGATTGGATCAACAGCAAAGCTTGTGCTGCCTGACAAAAATGATCTGACAACATCCAGAGTTTCTTCCCTGGAAGTTGAACAGACGGAGTAAACGATCATTCCGCCGGGTCTGACTATTCTCGAAACGGCTCGCAGTATCTGGAGCTGTTTTTGTGAATGTTGACGAAGATGCTCCCTGGTCAGGCCATATTTTACTTCAGGATTGTGTCTAAGCACACCAAGGCTGGAACACGGAGCGTCAACCAGTATCCTGTCGAATGTGCCCAAAGAATCTGCAAAGGATTGGTCAGAGCAGTCTGCGCACAGCAACTGTATATTTGTCATGCCCAGGCGATCCAGATTTTTACGGGCCTCGCCAAGCCTGGTCGGGCTTATATCACAGCCTATTATCTCTCCTTGCTGATTCAAGGTCGAACCCACCAGAAATGCTTTGTTTCCAGGAGCCACGCAAGCATCCAGTATCCTGTGATCTCTTTGGTTTTTTAAAAGGCCAGGAATTATCTGTGAGGCCAGATCCTGAATCAGGAAGAGTCCTTCAGAAAATCCATCAATTGATGAGACCGGTTGGCTCAGTCCTAGTATTTCGACTGAATTGTACTGTGGATATTCTCTTCCCAGTCGTATATTTTGGGAACGCAGTCTGGGAACAAATCCATCAAAAGATATTTTGCTTGTGTTCACGCGCAATGTAAGAGTCGGACGAGAATTGTTGAACTTCAGGATGTCGGCCGTTCCCCGCTCTCCGAATTCGTCCAGCCACGTTTGAACCAGCCACTTAGGATGTGAATAGTATTCACTCAGTTCACTCTCGTCGTTACCGGGCTCTTTAATCAGTATTTCAGTGTTAAGAGATACTTTTCTCAAAAGTCCGTTGACCAGACCTACCATGGTCTGACCCAGTATGCGATGGGTTTGCAGCGTAGATTCGTGTACAACAGCCCTTGCCGGAATCCGGTCAAGGAAAAGTAGCTGGTATATCCCCATTCGAAGAATTGCCCTTAGCGCCGCGCTGATTTTTTTAGAAGGGTTATTCAGGAACCGTGTAATCACCGAGTCCAAATAAGTACGATTCCTGGTTACTCCATATACCAGTTCGGTCATCAAAGCACGGTCATCCCTTGGGATACCTGGCCTGGCAAGCGCATCATTGATCGCCTGCTCAGCGAATGATCCTTTATCCACAGCCATGAGGGCTCTTATGGCCAACTCCCTCGATGAACTTTCCTTAAACTCTTTTCTGTCTACATAAAAGGACTTCATGTTTCTCACAAAAAAAATTCATGGTCGTCCACAAAACAAGCGCCCATTGTCTCCTCAGAGACATGGGCGCTTACCTTGATCAATCAGAGGTAAAACTTGCGCTGCGATTTTTAGTTCATTTTCCTCAACCTGGCTATCCTCTCCTCCATGGGTGGATGTGTAGAGAAAAGACTCGCAATGGTACTCCCTGACAGGGGACTCACAATGAACATGTTGGCGGTCGAAGGGTTGGCGTCCATGGGAATTGCTTCAGACCCTCTCTGGAGTTTTGCAAGCGCTGAAGCCAGCCAGTTTGGATGTCCGCATATCTCCGCGCCTGTGTGGTCGGCTATGTACTCCCTGGACCTTGATATGGCCATCTGAATGATCATGGCGGCAACGGGGGCCAGGATCATCATGAGCAACGATCCCAGGAATGAGCCTCCGCCTTCTTCATCGTCAGATCGGCCACCAAAAAGAAATCCGAACTGGGCCACATAGGTTATTGCCGCGCCAATTGTGGCCGCTACCGTCTGAATCAGGATGTCACGATTCTTTACATGACCTAACTCATGTCCTATGACACCTGCAAGCTCTTCCCAAGTCAGAATCCTCATGATGCCCTCTGTTACCGCTACAGCGGCATGTTCAGGATTCCTTCCCGTTGCAAAAGCGTTTGGTGATTCGTCCGGGATTATGTAGACTTTTGGCATGGGTAAGCCAGCCTTGTGAGCTAGTTGCTGCACAAGATGATACAAATCGGGGGCCTGGGATTCATTCACTTCCTGCGCATTATACATTGACAAAACTATCCTGTCGCTGAACCAGTAGCTGGTAAAATTAAGGCCTATAGCCACCACCAGAGCAATCATGGCCCCACTTTTGCCGCCCATGTAGCCACCCAGGACCACAAGCAAGCCTCCTAATGCCGCCAAAAGAACCACTGTTTTTACTTGATTCATATTCTCTTCTCCAACTGTCTGTCCTAACTATTCAGAACATCCCCAACCTTGATTCCTTTTGATGAAGCTAATTCAAAAGCCATTACTTTTTTCTTTCCCGGAGCCTGTAATTGTCTCAACACCAGTAGCCCAGATCTCGTTCCAACCTTCAGACCATTCTTGCTTATCGAAATGACCTGACCTGAATGTCCTTCGCCTGAGGCGGGTTCAGCTTCCCACACCTTTATTGGTTCACCCTTCAACTCAAAAAAAGCTACTGGCCAGGGATTCATGGCTCTAATAAGCCTGTCTATTTCGATCGCAGATTTGTTCCAGTCTATTTTACCGTCGCTTTTTGTTAACAACGTAGTGTTTGTAGCTTTTGACTGGTCCTGTGCGACCCTGGAAACAGTTTTGTCCAGCATTCCTGAAATTGTTCTGACTACCAGTTCAGCTCCCGGTTCCATAAGCTTTTCTCCAAGGGACTTTGTGGTGTCTTTGTCATCTATCTTGAAGAAAACCTGCAAGAGAATATCCCCAGTATCCAATCCCTCGTCCATCATCATGGTCGATACACCGGTAGTTTCATCACCTTCGACTATGGCTTGGGAAATTGGTGAAGCGCCTCTGTGTTTTGGCAATATAGAGGCGTGAAGATTGATACACCCCAGTTTCGGAAATTCAAGCAACCATGGAGGCAGTATTTTCCCAAAGGCTACTACCACGATTACATCGGGCATCCATTGCTCCAGATTGATTCTTACCGTAGAGTCATAAAGGTCTTTTGGCTGAATGCAGGGAATTTCCAATCGGTCGGCTTCATCCTTAACAGGGTTAGAGGTCATCTTACGACCTCTCCCAGTAGGCTTGTCCGGTTGTGTGATCACTCCTACGACGTCAAATTTTTCATTTAGGGCTCTGAGGGTTGGCACGGCAAAAGCGGGCGCGCCCATAAAAACTATTTTGACCGTCAATGTTCCCTCCGGGCTCTTTTCCTGATTTTTCGCTCGTAGAGGCTACGCTTGAGGGCCGAGGCGTGATTCAACAGGGTCGATCCACAAAGGTGGTCTATTTCATGCTGAAGAACCCGAGCCAACAGGCCATCTGCATCAAATTTCAAAGGTTTACCTTCCAGATCTACGCCTTCCACCTGAACACATGCCCGTCTCTTGACCTCCAGGGAAAAATCAGGAACACTAAGACAACCTTCTTCCCGGAAATCTTCTCCCTCTCCCAAAACTATTTTCGGATTTATTATTACTATCGGGTTCTTTTTTTTGTTCGGGGGCTCTGCGTAAGCGTACTCAATATCCAGTACAATAAGACTGAGCAGTTTACCAACCTGATTTGCCGCCAGACCAATCCCCGGAGCCTTGTACATGGTTTCCAACATGTCTGAGGCAAGCTTGCGTATCTCTTGATCAATATTCGTTATCTCTTCAGCCTTGCGACGAAGTATTTCATCGGGCACTGTGACTATGGGAAGTATAGACATTGCTTTATCTCCATTGATTAATATATGGGTATTATCATGGCTTGGTGTCAAGCTGATCGTGATTGACACCATATCAATGGAACCAACCAATCCCACCTGATAATGCCATAAAGATCCCCTGAATGATGGAACTTTCCACAGCGCCGAAAACTGTGGTATGTTCGCAAACGACTTGATTGTCCTTGATTATTGACTTACTAGCTGAAAATCCATGGTGTTTTCTTGACAGATCAATCCATAAAAAATGCGGTCCTGCTGGTTGCTGTAATGGCTTCTTTTTTAACCCCATTCATGGCCTCGTCCATAAATGTCGCGCTTCCCGCCATACAAAGAGACTTTCAGGTCGATGCCATGGTGTTGACATGGGTTCCTACCACCTATCTGCTATCCTGCTGTATCTTCCTGATACCTCTGGGTAAACTGGCTGACCTTGTTGGACGTAAGCTCATCTTCATAATAGGGATATCAATTTTTACGGTGTCATCACTGTTATGCGCGGCGTCGTTCGACATATGGATGTTTCTGTTCTCTCGTGTAATCCAGGGAATTGGAACTTCCATGGTCTTTGGAACCGCAATGGCCATGCTTGCGACAGTCTATCCACCGGGGGAACGAGGCAAGGTCATAGGTATCAGTGTGGCCGTCGTTTATATCGGATTGTCGACCGGTCCATTTTTTGGCGGAATTCTGACAGAATACCTTTCATGGCGAGCTATCTTTGGCGCAACCATTCCTTTGGGAGTGGTGGCTATTTACGTTTCTTTTCGAAAGCTTTCCTGGGTTTGGAGGTATACCGGTGAGGAAAAATTCGACCTCTGGGGTTCCATTTTTTACGGTGTATCCACCCTTACTTTCATGATGGGATTATCGACTTTACCGGGATTGAAAGGTTTTGTTTTACTTGTTACGGGGTGTTGTTTCTTTTATATTTTTGGCAGGTATGAAATGACCATCAAATCGCCTGTCATTAACCTGGAACTATTCAGGACCAACAGGGCGTTTGCATTCTCAGGCCTCGCAGCTCTCATAAATTACAGCGCCACATTTGCCGTGACTTTTCTTTTAAGTCTTTATCTTCAATACATAAAAGGTCTTGGTCCCAAAGAGGCCGGGATGATCCTCATGGCTCAACCGATCACCATGGCAATCGTCTCCCCGATAAGCGGACGAATTTCGGACAGAGTTGAGCCAGGGAAAGTGGCTTCACTCGGAATGCTTATCACAGCCTTAGGGCTGTTCATGCTGATATTTCTGAATAAGGACACCGGCGCAACAACCATATTGCTAAATCTGATCGTCCTTGGCATTGGTTTTGCCCTGTTTTCATCGCCTAACATGAATGCAATAATGAATTCAGTCCATAAGACAGAATACGGTTTCGCTTCAGGTGTGATGGCCTCAATGAGAATGTTCGGGCAAACTTTGAGTATGGGGCTGGCCCAGCTTGTTTTTGCAGTATTTATTGGAGCTGTTCACATCACGCCCGAAATATTTCCCGTCTTCATGAAAAGTCTCAAAGTCGCATTTGCATTATTTTGCATCATCTGTCTTGTTGGAATTTTTCCGTCAATGTCCCGAGGATCCATTCTGGCAAAGAGCAATCAACTGGGCTAGACTTAACTGACTATCAAACTGTTGTTCTTCAAAAATTCATGATCTGAAAGGTTTATTTAAAAGTTGCTGGAGACAATCAGGGAATGCACAATTTATCTTGCAGCTTTTGTTGAGGCCGCGGCAGCTCTCATAATAGCCTATGGAGCTATTGAATCCACTATCCGATTCCTGGGCCTGGCGGTTAGCCGAAAAAACATGCAGTTCAGCAAGGAAGATCTTCGCCTGAATTTGGGCCAATGGCTTACTCTTGCCCTGGAATTTGAATTGGCTGCAGACATCCTGCGAACAGGGGTTGCCCCTTCATGGAATGACATAGGACAACTTGCCGCAATCATAGTCATCAGAACGGCGCTAAATTTTTTCCTGCAGAAGGAAATAGCCCGAGCTGAAGAAAGACAAAAAACCTGCGAGCCCTGACATGTCAGTTCTTTACGGGTTTATTTCGATCATCAACATAGCCAGTTCAGCAATAATATCCGGTTACTGCGTAGCCGGACTGATCACCTTGATAGCTAGAAGAAGCCGCACGCAAGCCCAGTTGCTGGTCGCCAACGGAGTCTTACTGGGAATAAGCCTCAAGCTGGCTGCAACTCTGTTAAAAACAATTGAGACACAAAGCTGGAGCCAGATAGGTCAGCTAGTCTCTATAATCCTTCTAACAGCTTTGATCAAAAAAACTTTCGCCAAAACTGCATCAACGGCCAACAAACAGACAGTTGCCCGGGCATCTTGAGCGGGATCTTTATCCGTATTAAAATCGTCTGCCCTAAGATTAAATTCACAGGAATCAGTTTTTAAGAAGCCCGCAATTGATATCTTCCCGAAAGTGAAAAGTCCCCACGATCAAAAAAGAGAATGAACGCTGAGGTCAATAACAGACCAGCGTCTCTCATCAGATGAAGTGGACCTATTTTTCCTGAAGACTGCGCCGAAGATGAAAAACAGCCGCAATCAATGTCCAGCCCTATGGAATAGACATACACAAGCGCCACGAAGAATACGGCCAGCATGGAAGTTGTCAGAAGAGCCGAGGCTCTGGTCTGTATCCCCAGCGCCAGAAATATTCCCACGCCCAGTTCTATCCAAGGCAGAGTAATTGCCACAAAGTTCGTCCATTCTACAGGAAGTATCATGTAATTCCGAATAGATACTGCAAACTCTCCAGGATTGGAAACTTTATATGCGCTGGCGTATATGAAGAGCCCTCCAATTATTAAACGAGCCAATAGAGTGATGTGCCTCATTTGTATGTTCATGATCAAACTTACCTCTTGCCAGTCTCAATCGGTTGGCCCGCCGACTTCCAGGCTGGAAATCCACTTACCATGATCATGAAATTCCGGTATCCCATTTGAATCAGGAATTCCACCACTCTTTCGGCCATGTCACAGTCAGGCCCGTAGCAGTAGAGTATCAAGGTGTCATTTTCCATCAGGAACGGCTGAGCCTCCATGAATCGATCCTGAATTTCTTCCGGAGGCAGGAAAATAGCCCCAACCACATGGCCCTCGTTGAAATGTTCGGCGTGACGGGTATCAACGAACACGTATCCTGGTTCGTTCATATACCTGTAAGCGTGTTTCTCATCGATCAGTGGAACACTGATGCCCCCAATTTCTATCTCAGGCGGTGGAACATAAATCAAAGGTATTCCCCTGGTTGAGAAATTGTTCACCATGAGACCTATGGCCGAAAAAAATGCTAAAATGACTAAAGCTTTGAGACACAGTTTGAAAAAGCCAGTCAAAATGACCAATCCTCATTTCTTATTTTGCTGCTGAGTCGATCAAGTCCCGTATTTTTCTCTCAGACAGGTTAGACCCCATTGAAACTACTTTCCCATTAATCATAAGGGCCGGAGTGGAAAACAGTCCAATTGAAGCGACCTGTTTGATGTCTGTGATGTGCTCCACAGAAGCTGGACGTCCAGCATCGCTCAAAACCTTCATCACCATTCTGTGAAGTGAGTCACATTGATAACATCCCGGCCCCAGGACTTTGATGTCCATGATTTCAGTGGATTGCTCCTCCAGCTTATCGCCACGCCATCTCCTGAATTCGTTCAGAAATGACTCAGAGTATTTGGACCTGGCAGTTGCGGGAATATAATTTTTCCTGGCTAACATTTCCAGTAATTCATCAGCTATCAGTGAATCCGGCTTCCCCGCGCATGCTGACATTGCAGACTCAAGCGCCTCTTTGAGACCAACGATTCCCACTTCAAAATTATCTATCCTGATCCTTGTAATTTCAGTGTCTGTCATCTCCTGACCTCTGTCCTGCATAGGCCATGCTGACTACCAGCTCATCATGGCAAATTGCTGCGGCAAGGTCAGATCGGGGCGCTGGATAAATGCCTCAAGCCTATAGACCCGCCAGCATTCCTGTCAGTTTAAACTCTCGGATCCCAACATGTAAAGATCTTCCAGAGCCATTGACGACAGGTTGATTCTGCCCGGTTTCAGGATAACTTCCATCATGGCTTGACTGCCGTTCATAGCAGCTATTGCCAAAGCGTTCCTACCATCATTGTCCCGAATGCCCGTGTCAGCGCCTGAGTCAAGTAGCAAGTCCATGATCCCGGTCTCTCCGGATAATGTTGCGACTATTAGAGCAGTCTCATTATTTTTATTCCGGGCATTTACATCCGCTCCGAATGACAGAAGTTTTCCAGTCATTTCCATATCTCCGCTACGTGCAGCGATAATAAGTGGGGTGTCTGTGTTCTTCGCCCTCTGGTTAACTCCGGCCCCGTTTTCCAAAAGTATCTGAGCCACCCTGTAATTGCCCGACTTCACTGACCGGATCAGCGCAGTGTCCCCATACATGTCACGGACATCTATGTCGGAGCCCTTTGACAAAAACTCCTCAACTTCAAATGCAGCCCCTTTGACAAACTGCATCGACAATTTGTCCGATTGACATGACGCGAACGGAAAAGCGCATGAAAAATAGATCGTGAATAACGTGACTCCCACTATCATGATTATTTTTAAGCTTATTTTCAACAACTTATCTCCTTAAAAACAAATATTCATTATATTTTTTTCAATTCATACCTTATTTAACGTAACCTGGAACCACTTTTTGTTCCTTATTCAGATTACCAGTGAGGAACAACTTTCTTGCGGAGCTGGTAGTTTTTTACGCATTAAAGCTATTGCCAACCCTTTCCATTTGCTCAAAAATGGCCTTTTCAAGCAGTCGCAACAGTTGGGGATATCGGCCATGGCAATGCGATAAAGCTCCGTGGGACTCATTTGAGTTTTAAAATCACTCCCGCTCACCTCAGAATTGACAGGCTCTTTGATTTGCCGTCAGCCTGGAACCAGCTTGATCAAGTAGTTCAAAAACTACCCATGTCTAATTCTCAGAGAACTCGACAATTGCAAACCCGAGTGTGTCTTACAAGCCTTTGAACACTTTCGCTTTCCTTCCAAGTCTGCCCATGCCAGTCAATTCACTATCACAGTAGCGCCTGATCAATTCATGAAAAGCTATTGCCGACAGACGCGCTAGTCAATGCCTTTTGTCATGACTGAGCCAACCAGAAGGCGCGTTGCCCGACTATGGTAGTCTTGTGAGGGTATTACAAGACAAGACACCTATTCATGAACCTGGTTTAATGGAGCGCGTACGCGGCCACAAGACGATCCGACAGGTACATCTGCTTCAGAGCGTTTCGCAATGATTCATTATTGAACGGTGCTTTAGTATGACTTTATGTCACCTAAAAACACGACGGTTTTTATTCACATGGACACAGTTAAATAGTAGCTTTTATATAAAGAACTTTTTATAAAGGCTATAAGATGCAAAGAGGGCCTTTACACGCGAATCTGAGGGCTTTTCAAGTAAATACTGATATTTGTATATCGGCATAGGCTTTATATATATAGTAAAGTATATACATA
>CAZIVV010000193.1:0-4343 GCA_964542775.1 uncultured Desulfomonile sp. | reverse complement strand
TCCTTCCCTGAATCCACTCGATAGTCTCAGATCCGCCAACTTTACAGGATTCTTACTTCTATTTAGAAGGTTAAAGATATCGTGTTCGTGGAGAGAGCAGACCGTTGAACCAATGGCCATTCCATCAATGTGGTTGAAGAGCGTCTGGCTCACGCGATGTTTCAAATCATGTGATGGGAGAGATTCGTTGGGCAAAAGTTTTCGTTCCTCATTTAGTCATCATCAAGGTCCTTTGGCAATAAAATAAGTGGGGCCTTTTGTCACCACTCATCTTTTTCCAGATAAATGTTAATTGGAGAATCCTGTTAAATGATTTCAGGCTATCCCTCAAGGAATGGCCTTAATCTTTTACTTCTTGACGGGTGACGGAGCTTTTTGAGAGCTTTGGCCTCGATCTGGCGGATTCTTTCCCGGGTAACATCGAAATCCTGCCCGACCTCCTCAAGCGTGTGATCAGCCCGTTCACCTATTCCAAAACGCATCCTGAGAACTTTTTCTTCACGAGGGGTCAAGGTGGCTAGAACCTTCCTCGTTTGTTCCGTCAGGCTCATCCCGACAACCGCGTCAGATGGCGAAAGAATCTTTTTATCCTCGATGAAATCACCCAAATGTGAATCTTCCTCTTCTCCAATAGGTGTTTCAAGACTGATGGGTTCCTTGGCTATCTTGAGTACCTTTCTGACTTTTTCAAGAGGGAATTCCATTTTTTCAGCAATTTCTTCCGGAGTAGGTTCACGTCCGTATTCCTGAACCAGATAGCGTGAGGTGCGTATTAACTTGTTGATGGTTTCAATCATGTGAACAGGAATACGAATAGTTCGAGCCTGATCGGCAATAGCTCTTGTAATAGCCTGACGAATCCACCAGGTAGCATAGGTGCTGAATTTGTATCCTCTCTGATATTCAAACTTGTCAACAGCCTTCATCAGGCCGATGTTACCTTCCTGAATCAGGTCAAGGAACTGGAGTCCACGGTTTGTGTACTTCTTGGCTATGCTAACGACCAGCCTCAGATTGGCCTGAACCAGCTCGCTCTTGGCATTTTTGGCCAGACGTTCACCCTCTTTGCAGGATGAGAGAGCTTCGCGCAAATTCCGCTCATCCATCCCGGCTTCCAGTTGAAGTTTGTTTATCTTCCGTAGGCCAGTTTCCAGTTTGTTGTCAAGCTCAAGAATTTTCTGTGGTGAAAGGTTTGTATATTTCTTGAGAGTCTTTTTGTCATCCAGTTGTGTCTTGAGAAAGGCCAGGTGCTCTCTGGCCTTGTCCAACGGCATTTTCAGTTCATATTCAACTGATTTCAGCTCTTCGCGGGCAGCGCCTAGCTTTCTGACGAGGAATTTGAGCTTCCCTGCTATGTGATCGATCATGTTGGAGTTGAGGTTGATATTGCGCAAACACTGAACTACTTCAGCCTTACTTGCCTCCAGTTCAAGATCAATCTGAGTTACCTCGTCAGCAGAAGTGTTTTCAGGAAGGTTTCTGCGCCTGTGAACCAGTGACTGATATTTTGCCTCTCTATCCTTCAGTTCCTGGATCAGGGTCAAAATTTTCTCGACTATCGGGGAGTCGTCTCCATCCGGCATTTCCTCGTCTTCAAAGCCGCGTATCACTTCCTTGACGCGGATATTGCCTTTGCGTAGTTTGTCACCTAGAGCCAGCACTTCTTTTATCGTAACCGGGCATCCGATGATGACGGTGAATACCTGCTGTTCTCCATATTCTATTCTCTTGGCTATCTCAACCTCACCCTCCCTGGTTAGTAGAGATACTCCACCCATCTCATGAAGGTACATCTTTACGGGATCATTGCCTCTTACCAAGGTATCAGCTTCGGCCTTGATCTCGTCTTCTTCCTCTTCTTCCTCGTGTTTATCTAACTCCAACTCCCGGGATTTACCATCGGTGACCGGAATCTTCTTCGTAAAATCAACAAGCTCACAATTAAACTCAGTCACAATTTTTAACAGCAATGCGTCAATCTGAGATTCATCCATTATATGAGCTGGTAAATGCTTGTGAATCTCATCGTATGTCAAGACCTTTCTGGTGCGGGCGAGATCAAAGAGTTCTTTGAGTTCCGGTTTGAGTTTAGAATCTGGCATAAAAAGCTAACTCCTTTCGCCGGACTTTAGTGCAATCCTAACATTAACAAGTGAAGAGCTTTAAGATAACCGGCGTACAGTGATGTCATAAACGGGCCGAGGTTTTTCTCGGCTTGAGCATTCAAAAAATCGTCAAAGCCGTAGATTCGTGGTCATCAATGGCTTTGGGTTTGACACAAAATGAATTTCGGACGGGGTGGCCTTAAACTCATTGTTTAAGACGTCTGCCCAAGGCTAAAAGTTCTCTAGCAAGGTCTCCGTATTCCAGTGCCGACGGATCGCACTTTCTCATCCTATCAATTATTTCAATCTTTCGTTTCTCAAGTTTTTTCTGTCTGATGGCATCCAAAGACTGATCCATGACCAGCTCGCCATCGAATTCCGGCCTCAGGTCATCTTCCTCTGGTCTGGGCTGTAACCATGATGCGACAAGCGAGGCATGTTGGGGATCTTCCAGAGAACGCACAAAAACCTGATAATCAAAAGTTCCGTGATGTCTCTTGTAGTCCACAATGATATTGGCGAGTTCAAACAATCTGGGATGTTCAATGTCCTTGATGACTCCTGATTCCAGAACCCTGTCTATAAATCCTTCTCTGAGCAGCATGCCCCTTATCACGTTGCGTTCATGAGCAGGGAACTCAAATAGTGAATGAGTCTGCTGGTTTGTTCCCGTTTTGTTTTGACCCGTCTTCGACACCTGATTTGTCTCAACAAGTCTTCTGAGTCTGTCTTCCTGAACCTTTATTCTGGAGGACATCCTTTCTATAAGATAATCCCGCTCTGTTGAATCAGCAATTCTTTTGAGCAAATCAATGCATTCATCAACTCCCTGATTTCGACCTTTGAGGGTTTTAAAATCGTACTGCAGACTCAATCTCTCCAGAAAAAACTCAATCATCGGCTGCGCATTTTCGACCAGGGCCTTGAACGCATCGGTTCCCATTTTTCTTATCGCCTCATCAGGGTCCTTGTGGTTTGTTAGCACAATGCAGTCAGCCTCAATACCTTCCGAAAAAAACATTGGGATAGATCGTTTGAGGGCCCTGATCCCAGCTTCATCTCCATCAAATATGACCGTTATTTTTTCAGCGAATCTTTTCAGCAGCTTGATTTGTGGACTTCCAAGAGCAGTTCCCAGTGGGGCAACCACATTCCCGATGCCATTGATTCTCAGAGCTATCTGATCGAAATAGCCCTCCACGAGGATGGCCCGGCCAGAGCTTTTTATTGAATCACGGGCGCTATCGAGTCCGAAAAGAGTGTATTTTTTTCGGAACAAGGCAGATTCTGGTGAATTCAAATACTTGGGATCACCCTCTCCAAAAATTCTGCCACCAAAGGCAATAAGCCTGGAATTCAGATCATGAATGGGAATAATTATGCGTGAGCGAAAGTAATCATAATATCCGCCACCTGAACGTTGCTTTAAAAGACCTGAGCTCACCGCGTCACTTAGAGCTACTCCAGATCTGACCAATGTCTTATATAGTGAGTCCCATGAATCTTCCGCAAAACCGAGTTCCAGTTCCTTAATCCATGAATCTGTCAAACCACGTTCCAGGAGATAATCTTTGGCGGACCGGTTATCAGCCAGATTGTTCCGAAAAGATTCGTGGGCAATTTCCAGGGCCTTGTAAATCTTTTCTTTCGCGGAGTCAGAGGGACCACGTCCAGATTCCAGAACCAGCTGCACACCATAGCGGTCCGCAAGCATCCGGGCAGCTTCGACAAAACTCACGTTCTCCATTTTCATTATGAAATTGAAGACACTTCCGCCAGTAGCGCATCCAAAACAGTGGAAAATGCTCTTGGCTGGAGAAACGTAAAATGAGGGGTCTTTATCACCGTGAAACGGGCAAACTCCCCTGTAATCCTTACCAGCCCGCTTGAGGTCTACGTAATTGGAAATGACGGTAACAATGTCCGCCGCTGAAGCTATCTCAGCTATTTTGGACTCGGGAATTCGCATATGATTACTCAGGAATAAGGTCGACTATTGTAACGCCAGCGCCTCCCTCTTGAGATGCGCCCGGATGGAATGCCTTTACACAAGACTGTTTTGAAAGATATTCAGCTATGGCCTTTTTTAGTCGCCCGGTCCCCTTACCATGTATAATCCTCAGTGACGTAAGACCACTTAGCATAGCGTTATCAATAGCTTTTTCGATGATTGGAAGCGCCTCTTCAGCGCGCAAGCCGATGACATTCACCTCCCACTTGGGGGTAGCAACTTGCATA
>CAZIVV010000192.1:0-3094 GCA_964542775.1 uncultured Desulfomonile sp. | reverse complement strand
GGAGTAAACGGGTTTTATGACTCGGTGATGGGATACAACAAGTGGTACCAATCCGGGTCGGTAGGTTTTGAGATGGCGGCTAATCTTGCAAATTCCAGCGCCATCGATTTTAGCGCCAACTGGTATTATGGCAATCTGTTTTCATCCACGGCGATTCTGGACCTATTCAGAAAGGATGGCAACAATTTCGACCTGATCGCCGGTTACTCGACACCGTTGTTTGGGTCCAGTGTGGATCTGCGACTTAAAGGGGCCCTTTACAATTTCGACGTTGGCAACAATGTATACGGCTACATGACGGGGGCCGACCTGACGACCAGGAACGGTCTTTTCACATTCACCTATGAGTATGGCGACAACAGGATAAACGGAGCGTGGAACAACTTTGGAGTGTTCCTGAACCTGGGATTCCTTCTGAGCAACTACATAATCGGCGACAATCCTTTTACCATGCCCGAACCAGTATCCACTAACGGCCAGCGTAACCTTAGCAGAATGATGTCCAGCGGGGTGAGCCGCACTGCGTCATCTATGGTTCCTCCACCGATTCCAACTCCAACCCCTCCAGTTGTGCCGGCCTGCAACCCGTTTGCGCTGGCCAATTCTGTCGTTTGGACACCGGGAACTGAAGGTTTTAACAGCTTTCCTTTTGATAGCTCCCTGGATTTCAACAGATGCGCTTCATCTCTGTATGCGACCATAACAGTGGCCAACCCTCCGCCCAATCCCGTTTTGATTACTCTATACAATCCACAGGGTGGAAATTCGCCACGAAACCTTTGGATTGTGATGGGCACCCAGACTATTTCCAGAACTGATTTCCCCGACTGGTTTTCGGGCGGAGGAGCATGGAAGGGAATATACATTCTCAACAACACAAACACGAACTGGATACCTGTTTCGTTTTCCATAAGCTATGGAACCACACCCCCTGAATAAACGGACGACAATACTATGAAATTAGTAAAACTTTGCCTTTTGAATGATCCAAACTCAAAGACGTGCCGGGGGCGCCATGCGTAGGAGATCATTAACCGTATGCCTCATCATGACACTGTTGGGTGTTGCGCTCGCAGGGTATTATGGAGGCAATCTCATCGGAACTGACCTTTATGCAGGCGCAGACTACTCTTGCGATAGGGTTCTACCCGTTTCAAATATTGCAGCGCCTGTCATTCAGGCTCAATTCAACGAGCCGCCGGCTTCTCCCTGCACTGTGGTGTCATACGCCGCCTGCAATTATCTGATACCTTCAAACGATTCCGTGACATTCAGCCTGGCTACCCCCATTTCTTTCACAAATTGTCCAGTGGAACAGGTCAGCACGGCCACAATCACTTTTCAGGGGACACCGAATATACCTATATTTGTCTGGCTATCCAACGCCACGGCAAGCACGACTCCAGTTTACATGACAGGATCGACCCAGACCATCACCAAGGCCTGGTTCGGCTCAGGCACTACCAGCTGGTTTGGCGGAGGGCCATGGACGACACTGAATGTGCAGGCGATTTATCCTTCACCACCGCCAACGACTTATTTTTACCCGATTTCTTGTACCATTGTGTACCAGTGATTTAAAAGAACAGAATGGAACCTAACCAATCCGATTTACCAGAGGTCATCATGTCAGCACATTCAACAACATTTTTTTGGTCAGTCTTTTGGTCACTTGTCTGGGTCATCAGTGTCCACAACCTAGCGCTGGCTGACGCAATGCCGGTGAGCAAAACGCATCCTCTAACCGATCGGGTGATGTCATTGTCAAAATCAAATATAAACACTAAACTAGCGGTTATCACAGCGCCTACACCTTGCGTGATAATGTCATATGCCGTATGCAACTATCCAATCCCCCCGACTGACTCTGTATATTTTACACTATCGCAATCCATATCCTTCGGCACATGCACCACGGCTCAACTCAATACAGCTACGATTACCTTTCAGGCTGCGCCGACAATTCCGATTTTTGTGTGGCTGTCCAACATAGACGGTAGCGGCAGCGTGACTGCAAGCTCAAGTCCGATATACATGACCGGCGCAAGTGACACCATAAGCAAGAACTGGTTTGGCACGGCAGCTACAAGCTGGTTTTCAGGGACATGGAACACTCTGAATGTTCAGGCAATTTATCCTTCGCCACCCCCGACAACCTATTATTATCCTATTTCCTGCACAATCGTTTATCAGTGATCCAGTCATGACGAAATGGAAGCGGTTTTACGAGAAAATTGTCTGTGAGATAAAAAATTAGAGGTTGGCTACTTGGCGTTTGAGATGTCCGACCAACATTACAGAATGATCATTGTGAGGATAACATGATTAAAAAATTGTTTGTTTCGTGTGGTCTGATTCTTTATTTGTTTCTCCCTTGTGTCGGAAATTTTGATGCCAGACAGCCAAGCGTCGCCGATGACAAAATGGACAAAGAAGTGGTGGATAGAGTCTTATGGATTAAGAAACCCAACATTCCCGTCAATTTGGTGGCAGCGTTGGGGGCGCCCAACCCCATGTGTAATATAGTAACACTCGTTCCATGTAATTATATAATACCGCCAAATGATTATGTCACATTTTCGACGAACATTGTCATTAACAACTGCCCCGTTAATGCTACCTACAACCCCAGCCCATTAAACACCGTGACTCTCACATTTGCAGTTGCTCCCACAGTGCCTATATTCGTGTGGCTTACTAGTGCGACGACTGCAACTACCCCGGTGTACATGAACAACGCTTCCATCACAATTTCAAAGACTGCCTTTCCAAATTGGTTTACCGCCTCAACAACCTGGACTAATCTGTGCGTTCAGGCAATCTACCCTAACCCACCGCCCACGACACTTTACTATCCGATGTCATGCACGATAGTTTACCAATGAGACATACAATAATGAGAGCATTGACACCCGACTTGCCTGATATTCCGGAATCAGCCCTTATTAAGGCTGCGGTACATGCTTATTTTGACAACATGAATCGTATATGTCGGATTCGGAATTGTGGGGAATCACGTCCGTTTACTTTTTTAAAATGAGTAAAAAAATCTGAACTGAGGCTGCCATGTTTACAAAAATATTGGTATTATTGA
>CAZIVV010000191.1:0-48596 GCA_964542775.1 uncultured Desulfomonile sp. | reverse complement strand
GTAACAGTCCGACAACCACCTCCAGCTGTTCCTTGGGAACGTTCATTTTGAGGCCAACCATTTTACGGGCTTCCAGAGCTGATTGAAGCATCAGATGGATCTGACTGATTTTGTCTCGCTTGAAGGGGTCCGCAAAAGCCTTGTGATTAGCGATGAACTGAGTGTTGGTGGTGAGTATGTTGTGGATTATCTTCAGACCATTAGCTTTAAGTGTGCTTCCGGTTTCAGTCACATCCACAATAGCGTCAACAACCCCTTCGTTTACTTTGGCTTCGGTGCTTCCCCAGGAGAATTCAACATCGACCTTGATATTCCTTTCTGCGAAGAACCTTCTGGTCACTCCTACCAGTTCGGTGGCGATGCGTTTTCCATCAAGGTCTTCGGGAACCTTGTAATCTGAATCGGCGTCAACTGCGAGAACCCACCTTGCCGGGTTTTGGGAAACCTTGGAATAAACCAGGTCGTCAATAACCCGGACATCCGATTCATTTTCAAGAATCCAGTCCTTACCGGTAAGTCCTGCGTCAAAATTACCGGATTCCACATATCTCGAAATCTCCTGGGCTCTCAGACGCGCCATTATGATTTCATCATCATCCACCGAGGGGAAATAACTCCTTGGGGATACGGTTATATTCCAGCCAGCCCTTCGAAAAAGATCTATAGTGGCCTGTTCGAGACTACCCTTGGGTATTACCAATCTTAAAGGTTCGTTCTTAATCAATCTCTTCTAAAGCTCCTTCCTTGTTTATACGCCTGAAAAAACAACTCCACTTTTTGGTATGACATGCCCCTTCGCCCTGCTGATCTACCAGTAGCAGGATTGTGTCCAGATCACAGTCAACGAGCACTTCACGCACGATCTGGACATCCCCTGAAGTGCCACCCTTGCGCCAAAGCTCCTGCCTGGACCTGCTCCAGTAGCATGCGCGTCCTTCTTCCAGGGTCGTCCTTAGCGCTTCTTCATTCATATAAGCTAACATCAGGACTTTTCCAGTTTTTATGTCCTGAGCAATTGCCGGGATCAGGCCGGCGCCTTTTGAGAAATCCAGACCTGCGCCCTGAATTGAGTTCATCCGGCTCATTGTTACTCCTCATCGCTTTCGATCATTAAAGCAGCCTCATGAGCCTTCAGAATAGCCGAAACTATTTCCACACTGACTCTGGCCCTTTCGGAATTGACACTCTCGTTAAGGACCCCAGTCAAAAGCCCATTCAGGAAGTCAATTGCGTCTCTGGGGTTGTTGATGGGCAAACTTCCAGCCAGAGAATTCGTCTTTATTTGTGGTGGAACAGAAGCGACAGCCCCAGATGACCCCGGAGGCCGGACGTCCTCTGCCCGCTCCTCAAGGATGTCCCTGAAAATTTCCAAAGCTTCTTCCGTGTAATCATCATATTCTTCCCGCAGTATCCTCTTGATTTCAGAGGTGCTGAAAGTCTCAAGCATTTCTCTGTCAACAGCAAAGTCTGACATTCTTCCTCCGGCATAAAAAAGAGCGCCGCTTCATCCACGAAACAGCGCTACAATCTTCAATTACTATATTTATCAATCTTTTATCTAATAAACAACTCTATAATTCTTACCGTCTGATCGTCCCTTTCCCAGTCCATCTCATCAAACCATTTCCAAGCCTTGCTCAACGAGCAACCGGACAGAAAGACGGTAGCCAGAACCAGTATCACCAACTTCTTCATGGGAATCCTCTTTGATCGCTACACTAGCAAGGCCGCAAAGCTTCATGAATCCAGAGATATACCGGACATTATGATATCCGGGAACCTGAAAACAAGATACACTTTTTAATTTTATCACATATAGGCATGTAATCACAAGACCATTGTGGAAAGAGCGACAGGAGGTTTGTCGGCCAGGAATCCCCGATCTCTGGCGAAGACTAAAAAAGATAAAGCCGAATCTTTCAAGACCCGGCTTCGATCTACAACGAACTATTTGATGCGGGAATTACCGACCCTTATTAAAGGCTCTCCAAATAGTGCTGGGCGCTGTAAGCGGCTGTAGCCCCATCGCCAACAGCGGTGGAAACCTGTCGCAGTATCTTTGCCCTGATATCTCCAGCAGCAAAGACTCCTGGGACAGAGCAGGCCATTTTATCGTCAGTCCGAACAAAACCGGCAGTATCGCAATCCACCAATCCCTTGAATGCGGTGTCATTTGGGCTGATGCCCACGTAAAAGAAAATCCCGCCAACAGGAAGCTCAGTAATTGTGCCGTCAATGGTCGATTTTATTTTCACTAACCTGACTTCACTATCCCCCTGAATTTCACAAGGAACGCTGTTCCAGTGGATGACGACTTTCGGTTCAGCAAAAGCCTTTTCCTGGATCTCCCTGACGGCGCGCAATTTGTCCCGACGGTGGATGAGGTGGACTCTGGTTGCAAACCTCGTGAGGTATACCGCTTCTTCTACCGCAGAATCCCCACCACCAACAACAGCGACCTCCAAATCCCTGAAGAATGGACCGTCACAAACGGCGCAATAGCTAACACCTTTGCCGGCCAGTTCCTGTTCTCCTGGAATACCCATTTTAACGGGAGACGCGCCAGTCGCAAGTATCAAGGCCCCACATTCGATTGTAGAACCTGAATCATCAGTGAGCACAAAACCGTCAGCGGATCTTGTCACAGAGGTTATGTCCCTGTTGATGATCTCGAGCCCAAATTTGCGGGCTTGAGCCTCCATTCTTTGAGCCAGTTCATAACCGTAAATGGGCTCAACATTTCCAGGATAATTGTCTATCCATTCGGTAGCGGCCATTTGCCCACCGGTAGAGCCCTTCTCAACAAGTAGCGCCGGAACTCGTGCCCGAGCGACATACATTCCAGCAGTCAGCCCAGCAGGACCACCACCGAGTATCACTAATCCCGTCTTCATTAGCTGACCTTATCTAATAATTCCTTGATCTTGCTTTTTGGCACGGCGCCTACTATCTGATCAACAACCTGACCGTTCTTGAAAAGCATCAAGGTCGGAATTCCACGCACTCCGTATTTCGACGGCGTTTGCTTGTTGTCATCTACATTCAGCTTCGCTATTTTGACCTTGTTGTCATATTCTCCGGCGAGTTCTTCAACCACCGGCCCTACCGTCCGGCAGGGACCACACCAGGCCGCCCAGAAATCTACCAGCGCCGGAGTCGATGATTTCAGTATTTCCTCTTCAAAATTTGCATCTGTTACATGCAGAAGTTTACCACTATCGGACATGTCGCTACTCCTCTCAATCTATTTACTATCTAATCATTGCAACAACGATTTCTTAGAAAACTCAGCAATCTTATCTTAACTTCCTCAGGAACTTCATCAGATATTGCTGTTCCGCAAAGTGACACCGTCTTTTCCAGTCCCTGATATATCATAGCGCAAGGAGGACACTTTTCAAGATGCTCCTCAATCAGTCTGCATTCGGTGTCTGACAGATCACGGTCAAGGTAGTCAGACAGTTTTTTACAGAAATCGGCACATTTCTTCATAGGCTTTTGTAAACTCTCTGCGAATCAGAAAAATCCTGGTCCATATAATAAGCGGTCAGAGCTTCCCTAACAATGTTCCTCGCACGATGCAACCTTGATTTAACGGCTGGAATGCTAATCCCCAAAACCTCAGACGTCTCTTCAAGTGAAAATCCGTCAATGTCCCGAAGTATCATTACGGTCCTGTAAATGATAGGAAGATCATCAATGGCCATCTCCAGAACCTTCTTTCCTTCCATGGACAAAAGCATTTCAAGCGGGGTGCTTATGAACTCGGGTGAGGCTGTCATCATTTCCTGATGCTCACTTGCTGTTTCGTCATTATACTCAACATAATCATGTGTATTCTTACGAAGAAACATAAGCGCCGCGTTTGTGGCTATCCTGAAAAGCCAAGTTGAGAATGATGACGCTCCAGTAAAGGAACTCAAGCCTTTGTATGCGCTAAAAAAAGTCTCCTGAAGAAGATCTTCCGCCTGATAATTGTCACGCACTATCTTCCTCAAATGACGGTATATCCGACCTTGATACTTGTCTACCAATTCCTCGAAGGCCGAGAAATCCCCTTGAAGAGTTCTGTTTATGAGTATAGTGTCCTGATCCATAAAGTCCTTCAAGAAAGAACTGCTGTTGGCCTAAAAGAATTATTCCTACCTTACAGATAGTATTGCCAGCTTTTGAATGTCAAGGCCTAAACCATTATTATAAAACGCCAAGCTCTAATGATCCAATAAAAAGTTCAAACCAGGCGTTTTTTGACTCTTTATCGAGTCATTCAAGCGCTTCAGACGAATTTTTATCGGCTTTTTATTTTGGGACCTTGATATTTTCTGATATAGCCTACATCATACTGAAAAATGCGTTGACACTATTAAATGCAGGCAAGAGGCTCCTGAAATGAACGAAATGATAGAGAAAGCGGCTGGAATAATAGCTAATTCCAAAAACCTGATTGCTCTCACAGGAGCCGGTATCAGCACCGAGTCGGGCATACCCGATTTCAGGAGTCCCGGCGGACTCTGGACCAAGGTAGACCCGGGAGAATTTTCCATAGACAGGTTCCTCCAAAATCCGGGACGTTTCTGGAAAATGAGTCTGGAGCTAAAAAAGTCAGGAGATTTCGACCTCGCATCCGCCTCTCCAAACCCAGCGCATCACTCTCTGGCAAGGATGGAACAAAAAGGAATTGTAAAGTGCGTCATCACTCAGAATGTGGACAATCTTCACCAGAAAGCAGGATCAGTAGAGGTCGTGGAGTTTCATGGCAACATGCTGCGGGCTGTGTGCATGACATGTAAGGCATTGGAACCTATGGATAAAGTGGAACAGAGAGTGTCATCTGGCGAACAGGAAACTCCCAGGTGTAATAGCTGTGGAGGTCTACTGAAACCTGACGCTGTTTTTTTTGGAGAGCCTATTCCCTCCAGAGCGCTCATGGTGTCCCAGATTCAGGCTCAGAAATGTGACGCGCTACTGGTTATCGGAACATCGCTTCAGGTCTTCCCGGCAGCGGAAATCCCCATAGCCGCTAAAATGAAGTCACCCTCGGCCACTATCATAGAGATAAACATGGAACCTTCGGCCCTGACGGGCCAGTTGACTGATCTGCTACTTCTAGGGAGCGCTGGAGAAATTCTGACCCGAATTGATTCCATGCTCAACTAACCATGCTCTTAAGGAACTGCTGGCTGAAGACTTTTCAGAACAGAACTGAAGTCTCCAGGAAAAAACCTGTTCTATTAATGTCCTGCGTGTCCGTATTGGTTTTGAATTTTATGTGATCAGCCCTGTATCCTCCTGCTATGGTCCAGGTCCAGAACATGTTCACTGGAATATCTACACCGCTTATCACTTCCCAGCGCCACGTCTCCAGACTGTTGTAATTCCACCAGTCAACACGACCGCCTAATTTCGGGCGCAATGAAATGTTCTCGAAAATCGGATAAAATGTCCCATGAAAACCAAGTGTCGGGAATGTTAGCGAGGTCGTCTCACTGTAATTATAAAGACGGTCCCCAACCAGCACATTGCTTACCCTGGTGTCGTAACCCGCAAGCACTAGGTCTATGTTGGCCCCAAAGAGGAACTGAGGTGTCATGTAAAAATCCAGATCGTATCCCAAGCGCCAATCTCGGATCTTTTCATAAGAACCATTGACAGACTGGTCGTAGACTGTGCCAGGCTCCGCGCTTAACCTGAATACATGCGCGTTGTATACCCGCAAGTCAGCAAAAAACTCCCATGCCAATTTGTCCTTTTTCAGACCCATATTTTCCGGTATACCAATCTTTGTTCGGTCGCTCTGGATTAGATCGCCCTCCAGAACTGAAAACCACATCCGGACCCCAGCGTCTGCTCTGACGTAATTAGGCACTTCCCACGCATAAACTCTGCCCATAATGAGAAAGCATGCAATAACTAGCCAGCATATAAAGAGTATTTTTTTCATCTTACACGGGCCCTTGATCGCCTCAATACATGTATAACTTTAAGTTTTACGCTTAACTAATATAAAATAGGAGTTAATTTGTCAAGGAAAACAGGATTGGCGTTCTTTTTTTAGGCCATCGCCAGATAACTTGACGTTTGGGTATTACCAGGTATTATCGATATCAGGTCATTTCGACCGCACGGCGCATCGAGGTCTCATGAAAAAGCAAAAGCAGGAAATAATAACATTTAAGGTGCCGGAGTCCTTGAGAGACGCTATGAGAGGCATCCCGAACAGATCCGAATTTATACGGCATGCGGTTCTGACTGCCCTGGAAAGCGTGTGTCCTCTTTGTCGAGGCACAGGGGTTCTTTTGCCTCATCAGAAGATCCATTGGGATCAGTTTGCTGTTCATCACAGACTGGTGGAATGCGATTCCTGCCACGCCATGCATCTTGTTTGCGCCAATCATGGGGACGACATGGAAGGGCACAAACAGGACAGTGTCATAGCAGGAGAGGCTTTTGATGAGGTTTCAAACAGTTAGCGACTGGAGTATGGCATGATTTGGCCAAGATTTTTAATTGGATTATTCTCAATTTTTGTGATGATTTGTTTTTGTGAGGCTGAGGCCGTTTCCGGGACGAGAGATCAGAGGTCGGTGGTGTTCACATCCATCGCTCCGTACGCCTATTTCATAGATCAGATAGGTGGCGGAACGGTCGATGTTGTGACTCTGGTCGGACCGGGGAAGGACCCACACAACTTTGAGCCTGCGCCGAGTCAGATGACCGGCCTGAGTTCGGCGAGAGCCTACTTCAAAGTCGGGATGCCTTTTGAAAGCAGGCTGTTAAACAAAGTTTCCTCTCTGTTTCCGGACCTCAAAGTTATTGATCTCAATTCAGGTATAGATTTGAGACCCATGGAATCCTCGACCGGGGCAAGCGCTCATGGCCATGCTGGCTCTGAAGCCAGACATGACCACAAGCATAAGAAAAAGTCATCGAAAGATGTGGCCTCAAAAGAGCACTCTCATGGTCATGATCACGGAACCCTGGACCCTCATGTCTGGTTAAACCCGGCCAACGCAAAGATCATAGCTCTTAACGTGACAGAGGCTCTTTCAGAGCTGTTTCCATCACAGGCAGATCTCTTCAAAAGGAACTGCCAGGCTTTCGAGGAAAAACTTGAGCGTCTGGATGTCCAGATGGCTGACTCTCTGAGAAGTCTCAAAGGCAGGAATTTTTACGTTTACCATCCTGCTTTTGGTTACCTGGCTGACAGATACGGTTTCAGGCAAAAGGCGGTCGAGATGGAGGGGAAAGAACCTACGGCCAGGCAGTTGGCGGCTCTGATTGATTCGGCGAGAAAAGACGGGGTCAGGGTAATCTTCGTAGCTCCTCAATTTTCAAAGAAGGGCGCAGAAACCATTGCCCGTGGCATAAACGGAGTAGTAGTCGAAATTGATCCACTGGAAAGTAATTATCTGGCTAACATGGCCAACATCGCCGAGAAAATAAAATCTGGAGTTAAACAGGATTAATGTTGTGATAGACCAGAAAGCCCCAGTCATAAGAATTGAAAAACTCAATTTTTCGTACAACAGTTTCATGATCCTCGAAGACGTTGATCTAAACATTAACGACAGGGATCTGGTGTCGGTGGTTGGGCCCAATGGGGGAGGTAAAACCACTCTTCTCAAAATAATTTTAGGTCTGTTGAAACCGACTTCGGGTTCTGTGAAACTTTTTGGAACCAGCCCTAATGTTTCACGAAAACGGGTCGGATACATGCCACAACACGCCAAATTCGATTTTCATTTTCCGGCGACAGTAATGGACGTAGCCCTGATGGGCCGACTGGGGCACTCCAAAGGCTTCGGACCGTATTCAAGAAAAGACAAAGAGATATGCCTTGAAAAGCTTGAACGGGTTAAACTTGTCGATGAGGCCAGGAAGTCTTTTTCGTCATTGTCTGGAGGACAACGGCAAAGAGCGTTGATTGCCAGGGCTCTTGCCTGTGAACCTGATTTGTTGCTACTTGATGAGCCTACTTCGAATCTTGACCAGGCCATAGAGCGGGAAATTTATGAACTTTTCGAGGAGTTGAACAAGTCTGCCACGATAGTTCTTGTTTCTCATGATCTGGCATTCGTGTCTCATTATGTAAGAAGGGTTGTTTGCGTGAACAGACGTGTTGTAACCCATCCCACAGCAGAAATAACTGGAGAATTGATAAGCGCAATATATGGCGCGCCCAAGAAATTGGTGCGTCATGACAAGTGCGTGCCGGAAGGGACTGAAACTTGCCCCAATTTCTGACAGACCTGAAGTCTTACGAATTTCTGCAGAACGCTCTCATAGCCAGCCTGCTTGCGAGCGCTGCTTCCGGGGTCATAGGCTCTTATGTAGTTGTAAGAAGGATTTCGTACCTTGCGGGCAGTATCTCACATACAGTTTTGGGTGGAATAGGAGCTGTCCTGTTCTTCAACTCTCTGTATCCGGCCTTCAACATTGATCCTTTGTGTGGGGCTGCGGTAACTGCGGTAATTTCTGCCCTCATAACCGGTTTTGTCAGCCTTCACGGAAAGCAGCGTGAGGATACGGTAATCAGCGCCATGTGGTCTATCGGAATGGCCCTTGGGATAGTGTTCATTGCCAAGACCCCCGGGTACACCTCTGACCTGATGGGATATCTTTTTGGAAATATCCTGATGGTGACTAATAGAGATCTCCTGATCCTGGGATTGCTGGACGCCATGGTAATTTTTGCAGGCCTGATGTTCTACAATCAATTTCTTGCGGTATGTTTTGATGAGGAGTTTGCAGCTCTTCGAGGTTTAAATGTAGATCTTTACTATCTATCACTTCTATGCATGACGGCGCTCACAGTGGTGGCCCTTGTCACGGTTGCCGGAATAGTGATGTGCATAGCTCTTTTGACACTTCCTGCCGCCATAGCAAGTCTGTTTTCAAATTCGCTGTGGAGGATCATGCTCATTTCATGCCTGTTGAGTATGACCTTCACTGCTTCTGGATTAGCCATAAGTTATTCGCCGGACATCCCCCCCGGAGCTACCACTATACTCATAGCAGGGATGACTTATCTGTTGGCGCTGATAGTCAGGAGGCTCATCTACAGAGGTCCTGTTGCGCAATAAGACTAGTTCAGGAACTTGACCGAAACTACTTTGGATGCGCCAGGCTCTTCCATGGTCACACCAAAAAGAGCGTCAGACTCCTCCATGCTTCTCTTGTTGTGGGTTACCACTATGAATTGAGTTCTGTCTGACAACTTTCGAAGCATGGAATTGAACCGGGACAGGTTTGAATCATCAAGCGGCGCATCAACCTCGTCCAGCAGACAGAAGGGGGACGGGCTGATGAGAAAAATTGAAAATATGAGGGCCACCGCTGTCAATGCCTTTTCTCCTCCAGAGAGGAGATCCATGTTCTGAAATCTTTTCCCTGGCGGGCGAACTATTATCGCTACTCCAGTCTCCAGCGGGTTTTCACTGTCAGTGAGTTCAAGCCTGCCCTGCCCTCCACCAAAAAGGAATGGAAAAATTTCATGAAATTGCTGGTTCACTTTTTCGAATGTTTCCATGAAACGATCGCGAGTTGTCTGGTTTATGGTTTCGATGGTCTCATGAAGTGTATCAACAGCTTTCTTCAGATCTGTTTCCTGGTTTCCCAGAAATTCAAGACGCTCATCAACTGCTTTGCTCTCGCTGATGGCCGCCAGATTTACTGGACCAAAGGATGAAACTTTTTCTTTTATAGCCTCAAGTTGGGTGTCGCTGATTTCTCCAAACTCCTGCCTGATTTTTTCCGGGTCAGGCTCAGCCTGGTCACCAATCTGGTCTTTAGCGTTACGGATATTTTCTTCAAGCCTCGCGCTATCAACCTCGAGTTCGTGAAGTTTCTGGCCAATGCTTCTGAGGGATCTGTTATGCTCCTGGACTTCCAACTCCAGCCCGGAACATGAGCCATGAAGACCGGCCAAAATTGATTTCACGGATTCAACCAGAGCAACGGTTTCTTCATGTGACCTCATGAGATAAATTTCTTTTTCGTTCAGCGATGCAATTTCCTCAGAAAGACGAACAGTAAGCTCTTCTGCCCGCTGTTTTTCAGAATTCAGTCGTGTAATCTGATTCTCGGAATATGCAATTTTTTCCTGTTGTGACTGTAATTCCCTCTCAGATGACCTAACCCGTTCACCGAGCCTTGCTGACTGGATTTTAAGATTTTCAATCTTTGACTGCCTGTCGGAGTTTTTTTGATGCAGGATGTTTATTTCAGACTGAAGTTTATCTTTTTGTGTCTCTATTTCAGCGCTCTTTTTATTCAGTGACTCAACAAGCTCTTCTGATTGTTTTAATTCTTCATTTATTTGAGAGGTTTCCCTCTGAAATCGGGTTTCATCCATCTCCAGGGACCGCATTTGTCTTTCAGCGCTGTCAAGTCTGTTTTTGTGGTTGTCCCTCAGTGCCTGAAGTTTTAGTTCTTCCATCTTCAGACCGTTTACCTCTTCAGATGATTTAACCAGCCGGACCCTGGCTTCATTCAGCCTGGCGTCCTCCTGACCCAGTCGGAGTTTCGCCCCCTCGAGTTCACCATGAAGTTTCCGGTACTGATCCTGTAGACGATTAATTTCCTGACGACGGCTGAAGATTTCCTCACCGACCATGTGATTGGATCCACCTGACACTTCGCCGTGTCTACTCAGGAAATCACCTTCCAGAGTGACCATGTCAACGTGGATGCCGTTGTTCTCCCATACCTCAGCAGCTTTGTGAAGGTTCTCAACAATGAAGACTCCCTCAAAGAGAAACCTGGCTAAACTTTCGAATCCCGGACGCACACTCACGACATCCATTAGCGGCTCAGCGTCTTTAAGTGTTTGTTCCTGATGGCCCAGGCCTATCAGACGTGGCTCGACTGGGACAAATGACGCGCGACCCGTGTTTTCGAGTCTGAGCCTGTCCGCAAACATGATGCTGTCCCTGACCGACGAAGCCACGACCATATTGATCCTGTCCCTTAGAGTCGCAACCAATGCCTTGTTGTAAGCATCAGGAACATCTATTATTTCAGCAATGGGCTCAAAGACGGCTCCCTTCTCAAACACGTTCCTGTTCTTCATGATGAATCTGATAGGAGAATTGTAGCTGTCATAGCTGCCCTGAAGTTCTTCAAGCGTGCGTAACCTGGTGTGAGTGGTCGTGCATTTCTTTTCAAGATCATCGACAGAGGATCGAGAAGTCCTGATGCTAGCTTCGATCACTGTTTTTTCCTCGGAGAGCTGTGCCTGGATTGCCCTCATTCTAGTCAAGGACTCCGAAACCTCGGACAGTTTTGTCCCGATCAGGTTGATGTTATTATTGGCCGACTCAATTTCCTGGAGTAGACTGGACCTCTCTGCGTTCTTCTTGCTTATGTGCCGTTCAAGCTCACTTTTTCTTTTTAACAGGCTTTCCTTTTTATTCTTGGCCAGAGCGCTGTCCTGCAATGATCTGAAAAGTTCATCTCTCAGGTTATTAAACTGCTTTCGGTTCCGGGATATGTGGTCTGTGAGTTCCGCGTTAGTTTTTTGCGCCTGAACAAGTTCATCCCTGAAACTTGCCAGCTTGTGTTTTGTCTGCGCCAAGTCCTCATCTGTCGATGCAAGATCCTCAACAGCCTTGTCTCTGGTTTTTCTGGCAAGCGCAGACTCAGACTCAACATTTTCCAGTCTGGATTTTACGTCCGCGAGTCTGTCCGTTGATCTTTTTGCAGTTTCCCGGTTAGCCCCCAATTCCATTTCAAGCTTATGCTTTTTCTCCAATGCGTCTCGGAGATCTGTTTCAGAGCCCAGCTTTTCTAGCCTGCTTTTTTCGAGTTGAGCGCTTTTTTCTGCGAGTTCAATCTCTGTGTTCTGAAGTTCGTTCCTGAGAGAATACATGTTGTGTCTGGTATTAGAGAGTCTTGATGTCCAACTATTGAGACGGTCGACAATCAGGGCGATCTCAAGAAAACGTAATCTTTCCATGAGCTTTTGGTATCGTTGGGCTTTCAGAGCCTGCTTTCTCAGGGACTGGCTCTGGGATTTTACCTCAACTATAATGTCGGACAGTCTCAATAAATTCTGGCTGGTAGCTTCCAGTTTTTTTAGGGCGACTTCTTTTCTGGCCTTGTACTTGTTTATGCCCGCAGCCTCTTCGATTAGCAGACGTCTGTCTTCGGGCCTGGCGGCCACTATTTGCTCAACCCGGCCCTGTTCTATTATTGCGTAGGAATTTCTTCCAACCCCCGTATCAAGAAAGAAGTCGGTGATGTCAGAGAGCCTGCATGCAACATTATTGATTTCATAGTTGGAAGCGCCGTCACGAAATAGTCTTCTGGTGACCATGATTTCATCGTAGTCATTGTATGCGGAGTTATGAGATTTGTTTGAATTTAGAAGGACGAGGCGGACTTCAGCCAAGCCGACAGGTTTGAGGGTCTCCGAGCCATTAAAGATTACGTCCTCCATCTTTCGGCTTCGCAAACTCTTGACCCGCTGTTCCCCCATGACCCATCGCAAGGCTTCCAGTATATTGCTTTTCCCCGCCCCATTTGGGCCTACAACGCAGGTAACTCCCGGACCGAAATCCAGCACAGTTCTGTCAGGAAAACTCTTAAAACCCTTTATTTCAAGGCGTTTTATTCGCATGGCTCAAAAGGGGCCTTTGTAAATTGAGACGCAAACCGTCCCAAAATTAAGGGGCTTCTTTTCCTCCAACCAGAGAACGGATGTCATGACCCACATGCGGATAACACTCGAAGGCGCCTCTTTTTGGCTGCGCTACTGCCCTTGTGCCCCATTACAATGCGCTTGACTACGCATTCCTGCTGGATAGTCGCTCTTTTGGCGAATCCTATTAGGAGTGGTCAAGGAAGTAAAGCTAAAATACTCGAACATATTTGAGGATATGACCGATAAGGTCGGCCTGATTTATCCGACCGGTTTACAAGCTGTAAACTTCAACGGCCTTCTTGAGGTTCTTGAAATTCATTGGGCCAAGCTCCTGGAGCTTAAACATTCCTATGATTCGCCTGGCGGTTTCCGGACCGACAAGAATCTGCCCCGCCTTTGCTGATGATGCCAGTCTTGCGGCCAGATTGGTCAACGGACCCGTAGCCGTAAAAGTAGTGCGAGCGCCTTCTCTACCCTGAAACCTGCTGGTCCCGACTGATGCTACCCCGGAATTCATTCCCATGTGGATCTCGACTGGGTTAAAACGACCCCTCAGTTCCGTGTTTATGGCCTCTGTACGCTTTCGCACGTCAATCGCAGCCTTTGCCGCGTTCAGGGCATTCTCCTGTGAAGGCCCCTGGAATATGACCATTAGCCCATCACCGGCTGTCTCGTTAATGTCTCCGCCATATTGATAGAGTATGTCTAGAAAACTGGAAAAATATTTTTCTATTACAAAATTGACCTGCTCCTGAGTGAGGGATTCGCTGATGTGAGAGTATCCGGCCACGTCCAGAAATAGTACCGTGACGTCGACCTCCCGTTTTTCAAGTGATGGAGTCAAAGGATCTTTTTCGACTATTCGTTGAACTGTTTGCGGAACAAACGGTCTGAGATGGCCCAGAATCTGGTCAAGGGTAATCTTCTCCTGAGCAACCTTCCAATGCTTGCGGGCGTTCATAATAACATTTGAAGTCAGTTCAGCCAGATCTTTGAGAAGGACAAGGTCAAGTTCAGTTATCTTGCAATCATCTTTGGCAATGACATCCAGAACCGCGAGGGCTTCTTCACCGTGGTATATGGGAAGGGCCACTTCGTTCAGACCCGATGCCGGCTCATCAGTTGTGACAAGCTCACAACCCGTTGAATCCATCTTGAAACAAATGTAGCCGCTCTTTTTTTTCAGGGCGGTGTCAACGGCGAAGCGTCCACGCTTACACAGCTGACAGTTTATGTGGCTGGAATTCATTGCGCAGTGTAGCGGCCTGGTGTAATTGGCGGCCTCCGGGTCCAGCAGGAGAAGACAAACCTCTTTTACGTGAGGCAATGTCGTCTTGGCCTCGTCCCTGATAACCTCCAGGATGCGGCTTATATTCAATGATGCGGTAATCTTCATCGCCACTCTGAACAGGTTCTCGAAGCGACGTTGATACATTGTTTCAGGCGTTGCGTTTTCATTATCGAATGAGGCCGGTAAATCGGTCATAATACCCTCTTGAGATGAAAAAATATGTCAGGTTACGCAATTTCGGGTTATATAGAATATCACACGTACAATAACCATTTTTTAATTTTGGCGCCACCCTCTATTACGCTTGTGGTTCCTCCGAATTAAATTAAAAAGATGACAGATCAAACAAAAATCGAATACGTCCTCATTCGTGAAGGCTCTGTTGTAGTTAGAATAATAGCTAATGAAAATGAGGCCTCAGATGAACATCTCCTGGAGTTTTATGACGTGCGCACCGGGGTTCGTCTAAGGAAAATTTACCCACCTTTGCAGCAGGTAGAGCTTGATCGTGGATGCCGTATTAGCGCTGAGGCTGCCGGTGTCATTATCAGGTCATCAGTATCTGGGAACGATAAAGAGATATCGGACTCTTCCAAGGTTGTGACAATCCTTGAGGCCAGGCAGAGAAAACTGGATTCAGTCGTCGCCGATTCCATTCTCGATCAGGCGCGCCTCATCTCGGGCATCCTTCGAGACTTTGTGGATGTTGCGGATCATTGTCACAAAGAAGAGCGTCTGTGGCTTTCCCAGCAAATCCTAAGCACCGTAAGAAAAATCTCAGGCAGGGAATTGTCTGAAATTCAGGAAATCGTTGAATGGTTCAAAACCATTGGACCGAGGAAATGAAAATGCAAAACGAAACAATAGGCAAAACGAACGAAGAACATGAAAAATCAGGACAAGCTGGCGCTTCTGAATTAGATCATGGCTATAATCCCACACCTTTCAAATACAAAGCATTGGCAGCCCTGATCCTTATAGTTCCTTTTGGGTTCCTGATAGATGGTGGACAGAATTTTTTCCTTAAAATGGACTGGGAATATATTTCAAAGATGACGGTTTTGATTGGCCTAATCCTGTACATAGTGGCGGTTGGCAAACTTGCCAGTAAATTCAAGGAGTGGGATGATAATCGAAAGAGGTTCTGAGACAAAGCATTGAGTGGACAGTTAGTTGAAATTATGCTATTTAATATATGAAAGAACAGATAGTTTAGTCTATTTTATACTATATGACTTTAAACAGGTCATGGCTTAGCAGGCTGGCTCTTAAAAAATGCGAGCAATTTTCAAGCCCCCAACCATCTGCATGGTCGTGTTTATTTGCGCTGTTTCGTTTGGATCAGGTTTTCAAACCTGTCAGGCTAGAGACAATGCTGTGTCGTGGTTCGAGCAGGGTAAATCATATCTCAAATCAGGTAATTACCAGACCGCTATAGAAATATTTTCAAAGACACTGGACCTGCTCGACTCCAGTAAACGGAATTCTCATGTTGTGAAGTTAGCCCGAGCTCAGGCATATTATCAAAAAGGAGACGTAAAAAACTCCTGGAAAGACCTTACCTCTGTTTTAAGATCCGAAGACCTGGAAGGTGAGACTCTTGCTTCAGGGCTACATTTGCGTGGAATGCTGAATCTGCAGAAGGGTGTTCAAAATGAGGCCATAAATGATTTCAGCGCAGCCATTAAAACACCTCACAGCAATGATTCTCTGCGCTCAGCGTCTCTCATTAACCGGGCCGTCACACTTATTAATGTAGGGTCGGTGACCAGAGCTCTCGGTGACCTTAACAAGGCAATCGAGCTGGACCCGTCCTCGGGATTTGCTTACTCAGCAAGGGGTATGGCCCATCTGAGGCATGATAACCTTGCCCAGGCAAAAAAAGACGCTGAGCAGGCGCTGAAATTGAATCCTGATTCTCAGACACAAAAGATTGCGAAGAAAATACTGGATGAGTTTGCAATCACCAGTCTCGGCAAGGGCGCTGTTCAGCTTTCAATGAGCGAAGACGGGCAAATTTTTGTTCAGGTCAAATTTGGGAAAAAAGGAACGCCTCACCGCTTTTTGCTCGACACTGGGGCTACCCACAGCCTGGTCGACAAATCTTTGATCAGGGAAATATCAAAGGATGTAGAGGTGAAGGAAGTCGGCAAAGGGATGGTGAGTATCGCTGATGGAACGTCTCTACCTGTGACCAGGTATCTGATAAAGGATGTTTACGTGTACGATATGCCTCTCGGCCCAATCCACGTTCAGACATTTGACAAGAAGACCAGAAAAGTAACAAATCTTTTAGGAGCGGGCAGTCTTACGAACCTGGCCATCATAATGGACAGTTCCAGGAGAAAGGTCGAACTCCGCCATAAACTGGCCACCGTCAACGGTCAGCCAAACCACTAGCCAACGGGCCTCAACGGTGTCCGCATCCTGTCCTCACCCGGCCCCTTCAATCACGTCACTACTGCGGATTTAGAAGTTTTTAAAAATCAGGGGGCATTAAAATATTTGTTGGTGTCCGTATCCGAAGGGACCGGTCCAAGAACTGCCACCGTGAATTGACCAGGTCTTAGCATTTCTGCTGCGTATTCAGACAATGAGTCGGTCTTTACACTGTCGATGTCCTCGATTATCTTCTCAACCGGCACATGTTTGCCAAAATAGATCTCACCCTTTGCAAGCCTGTTCATTCGGGCCTCTGACGATTCCATGGCCAGTATTATGCTACCCTTCAGCTGGTTCTTGGCCAACCTGACATCCTCGTCTGTTATGGAGGCTGGCAGACCCAAAGTGTATTCACCTATGACCTGCATCATTTCTTCGAACCGGTCAGGCTCACAGGCCGAATAAACTCCGAACATTCCCGTATCCGAATAGGATGACAGGAACGAATATACATTGTAGGCAAGACCTCTCTTCTCACGGACTTCCTGAAACAGCCTTGAACTCATTCCTCCGCCAAGTATTGTGTTCAATATATATCCCGCGTGTCGTCGTTCATCCGTCTGACTAGGGCCTTCAGCCGCCAGGCATACGTGAACCTGCTCGAGATCCTTTATCTCAATGATCTGCCCTGGCGCAGTGGATGGTTTGTGCAAGCTCATTCTGTTTGAATTATCATTCAGTTTGTTGAACTTGTGAGCCACCAGCTTCACAAAATCCTCATGGTCCACCTGTCCAGCAGCGCAAATAAGGGTTTGACTCGACTTGTAATTGTTGATCTTGAAATCAGTCAACGAGTCACGGTCTATTCCGAGAATATTTGGAATAAAACCGAGTATCGGCTGTCCGAGAGGATCTCCCTTCCAGAAATTCATACCCAGAATTTCATGAACCAGCTCCTCTGGTGTATCATCCTGTTGACGGATTTCCTGACATATAACATCCTTCTCGCGTTCTATTTCATCATCAGGAAAGGAGGATTCCAGATAAATGTCATTTAAAAGATCTGTGGCTAATTCCAGATGTTCCGCCATGACCCTGCAGTAGAATGACGTGAGTTCCTTACTAGTGAACGCGTTGAGCGCGCCACCGACCGAGTCAATCTCCTGGGCTATCTGAAAAGCTGATCTACGGTTGGTTCCCTTGAATAGCATGTGTTCAATGAAATGAGAGATGCCGTTAAATCTGGAGTTTTCAAGCCTCGATCCGCATCTTACCCATATGCCAATCGAGACCGAGCGCATGTACGGGATATTTTCTGTTACGATTTTTACCCCGTTGTCCAGAATGGTCTTTTGGTATGTTGATAGATCCCGAAGGTTTGATTCTGAAGAGTAGAATTTTTTAGATTGGGTCATGCAGTTGAGTCAACACCTATGCGGTTACATAGATCATCGCACGAAAATCATGAATGCCACGATTTCATGCGACGACATATAGTTTGTCAATTAGAAAAGAAAACGCCAGTGCTCGTATTCTCAGTCAGCCTGCTGACCTTCAGCGTCTTTCTTGGACAGTTTGATTTTACCCTGAGCATCTATGCCGATAACTTTTACAGGGAAAGAGTCCCCCTCCCTGACAACATCCGAAACCTTTCTGACTCGCTCATTTGCAAGTTGAGAAATGTGAACCAGGCCGTCTGTTCCGGGGAAGATTTCTACGAATGCCCCAAAATCTGTGATCTTGCGGACCGTTCCCATGTAGATCTTACCGACTTCGGCTTCCTGAGTAATGCTCTTGATAGCATTCTTTGCTTCTTCAGCGCCGCTGGCGTCCACTGAGGCTATTACAACTTTTCCGGTATCATCGACTTCGATCTTCGTGCCTGTCTCTTCCTGAATTCCTCTGATGATTTTGCCACCCGGGCCAATAATGTCCCTTATTTTTTCAGGATTGATATACATCACGTAGATGCGAGGCGCATGAGGCGATATTTCTTCACGAGCCTTCACAAGGGTTTCATTCATTTTGTCAAGGATGTGCCGTCTTCCTTCACGAGCCTGATACAAAGCGCTTGTGAGCACTTCCTTGGTTATGCCCTGAATCTTGATATCCATCTGAAGCGCAGTAATGCCGTCACGAGTGCCGGTAACCTTGAAGTCCATGTCTCCGTGATGGTCTTCATCTCCGATGATGTCAGAAACTACTACTGTCTTGTCGGCCCCCTTGAAAAGGCCCATGGCTATACCGGAAACCGCCTCCTTCATTGGAACTCCAGCGTCCATGAGTGACAGGGATGATCCGCAAACTGTAGCCATGGAAGAGGATCCATTGGATTCAAGTATTTCTGATACAACTCGAATCGTGTATGGAAAATCTTCATCGTCCGGGAGCAGATAGGCAATGGCGCGCTCAGCAAGCGCCCCGTGTCCTACTTCCCTCCTGGATGGACCTCGCAGGAATTTTACTTCACCAACGGAGAATGGGGGGAATTTGTAATGCAGCATGAAAGACTTGAAGCTTGCCCCTTCCAGAGCCTCAATTTTCTGCTCATCCGAGGAAGTTCCAAGGGTAACAATCACAAGCGCCTGTGTTTCACCCCTTGTGAAAAGAGCGCTTCCGTGCGTTCTCGGCAGAACCCCGACTTCGCATGTAATATCTCTGATCTGGTCAAACGATCGGCCACCAATGCGGATTCCCTCGTCGAGAATCATGCCTCTGACAGCCTCACCCTCGAGTTTCTCAAGGTAACCGTAAATCTCGCCCTTGCGTTCCTTGCCGTCATCTCCAAGTGACTCAATGATCGAACCGTAGAGATCACTCAATTCTGAGCGTCGTTCCAGCTTGGGACTTATATTCAGCATTTCCCTGACTTTGGGGCCCCATTCCTCTCTGATCCGTTTCAAAAGATCAGCGTCTTCAACAGGAGCGACCGTCTCTCTCTTCGGTTTCCCGCATTGAGCGCGCAACTCTTCCTGAGCAGATACGATCTTCAGGATTTCCTCATATCCAATATAGATGGCATCCAGGATAGCATCTTCCGATACCCTGTCGAAACCACCTTCCACCATTACTATGCCTTGCCTGGAACCAACTACGATCAGGTTAAGGTCGGAATAGGTATCCTCGACAGAGGAGGGGTTGATAATGAGGTTACCTTCCACTCTACCAATTCTGACAGCGCCAATGGGTCCCCCAAAGGGAATGTCAGAAATGTGCAGGGCCGCTGAAGCGCCGTTGATCGCCATCATGTCCGGTTCGTTTTCACCGTCAGAAGATAGCACTGTGGCAATAATTTGGGTTTCAGCAGTAAATCCTTTGGGGAAAAGCGGCCTGATAGGACGATCTATGAACCTTGCGGTCAATATCTCCTTCTCGGTCGGGCGACCTTCTCTTTTGAAAAAACCACCCGGAATCTTTCCGGCAGCATAAGTCATTTCCAGGTAGTCCACGGTGAGGGGAAAGAAATCAATCCCTTCCCTGCCATGCTTCTCAGCCACCGCTGTTACTAGTACTACTGTTTCTCCAGTCTGGACCAATACCGAACCAGAAGCCTGCTTGGCTACTCGACCCGTTTCGAACGTGATCTGTTTGCTGGATACATCGCAGCTAGATCTATACGCCATTTTTTAAATATTCCTCTTTTCCCGTATTACAACAACGCAATAACTGTCCCCCAATATGAAGTTTAACCACATTATTTTCGTATGCCTAATTCACCTATTATCGTCTTGTAACGGTCTACGTTCTTCGTCTTAAGATAATCAAGAAGGCGGCGGCGTTGACCAACAAGTTTAAGCAGACCTCGGCGAGAATGATGGTCCTTTTTGTGAACTTTGAAATGTTCCGTAAGATAACCGATCCTCTCGCTTAACAAGGCTATTTGAACTTCAGGCGAGCCAGTGTCCTTCTCGTGAATCTTAAACCTTTCGATGATTGTTTTTTTCTTTTCAGCGGGAAATGCCAACTCTCTTTTTCCTCCTGATAGTCATTGAGCTAATTTATAGCTTAATCTAAAAGTAATAGCATAAGCGTACGGCTAAGTAAACCCAATGAGATCAAAGTTTTTTTATTTTTGATCATCTCCAGAAACAGACCGTAGCGCCAATGGAAATCCGCTCCAGATCCAGGACCCATTGTAGAAGGAATCGACAAAAAACTTTTTTTATAACGCGTGTTAGTCCGTAACCTACTGTAGTAATCTATAAGGAGTCAGATGTTCATTTAGCGCCTATTTCCAACTGGAGACCCTGGTCAGGTGTTAATGAGTTCTTTTGCTGGCATCAGTGCGTGACGTTCCGCGCATGGTATTTCATGACAATTAGAGAATTATTTTTTTAAGCTATCCTGTTTAACGGGGAAGCTCGCGAGCTTTGCAGGGCTCTTAACATCATGGAACGATGCTCGTCACGGACCCCAAAAATTTAACTCAAAAGAATGAGGCAAAATTGTTCCCGAAATTGTTGAACTCAAAAGAACCCGGAGCTGCCACCCCGAAGCCAAAAACAATGAAACGATGGAGCAGAAGATCTGTGTTCCTGATGGTAGTGGTCATCACTCTTGTGGCCGGAACATCCGCATATTTCATCTATCAGTATACCGGATCGGGCAAATCCAAAACAAAAATTACCACATCAAAAGTGGCCCGGCGTGATTTGGGCGCCACTGTTCAAGCCACCGGGATCGTCAAGCCCATGGTTGGTTCTGAAGTCAAGGTTGGGGCGAGAACCCCCGGCAAGGTTGTGGAACTGCCCATAAATGTTGGTCAGCATGTGAAACAGGGTGAGACAATAGCAAAACTTGAACAGGAAGATCTAATCGCAAAGGTCCAGCTCCAGGAAGCCATACTTGCTGAGGCGCAAGCTGAAATGGAGCGTGTATCAAAAGACATAGAGAGAGAGAAACCACTTATAGAAAAGGGAGTGGTCTCGCATCAGCAGTTTGACAAAACAACCTCCAATTTTCAAATGGCAGTGGCTCGCTATTCAAAAGCCAAGGCCGAGTTGAGATATGCCCAGGCCATGTTGTCCTACGCGACGATAACTGCGCCAATTAAAGGTGTAGTCGCGTCAGTTAACACCATTCAGGGAGAGACTGTGACCACTGGTCTTAACGCTCCTACCTTCATCAAGATTATAGATCTGGAGCGCCTTGAGGTTCAGGCATACGTGGATGAAAACGACATAGGTAAGGTAAAAGTTGGCCAGGAGTCTATTTTCTCGGTCGCTTCCCATCCTGGAGAGGACTTCAAAGGTACCGTCACCTCAATCTATCCCTCTGCTACCATTCAGGATAACGTGGTCTACTACATTACAACAGTCAGTGTAGATAACACTGAGGGCAAACTCCGGCCCGATATGACGGCAAACGTCATCATTTTTCTGGATCAGCGTAAGGGAACGCTTACCGTGCCCAATCGCGCTGTTCAGCGTGAGGGATCACGCAAGTTTGTCTATCTGATGGAAAACGGCTCATTAGACAGAAGATATGTAACCACAGGATGGAAAGACTCGTCGTACACGGAGATTCTGGACGGTCTACGTGAAGGAAATGTCGTGGTTGTTGGCGATCTACCCAAAAAATAGATGATTCATCTCACTCTCAGGGAGTTTATTCATGATAACGGTTCAGAATTTGTCCAAAGTTTTTAACAAGGACGGGGTTGATGTGGAAGTACTTCAGGATATCAACCTCTCCATAGCGGAAGGGGAGTTCGTCTCCATAATGGCTCCCTCTGGCATGGGAAAAAGCACTTTCCTTAATATACTCGGATGCCTGGACAAACCTACGTCTGGGATTTATACCCTGGATGGTGTGCCCGTACACGATATGGATGACGATGAGCTTTCCCGGATACGAAATAGCAAAATAGGATACGTGTTTCAGTCCTTCCATCTGTTACCGCGCATGACCGCTTGGGAGAATGTCATTTTGCCACTAATATACAGTGATGATGATTCGGATATGAAAGAAAAGGCGATCCACACCCTGGAATCGGTAGGGCTCGGGGACAGGATCAACCATTTACCGCGTGAACTGTCCGGTGGGCAGCAACAGCGTGTAGCCATAGCCAGGGCCCTGATTAACAACCCCAGAATAATTTTTGCCGATGAGCCAACAGGTAACCTTGACTCAAAATCTAGCGCAGAAGTGATGAACATTTTCAGAGATCTTCACGCTCAAGGCAGGACTCTTGTCGTTGTGACACACGACCCTGATGTTGGCGCTCAGGCCGACCGTATCATTGAAATGAGAGATGGTCATATATCAAGTGACAGAAAGGCCACGCATAGCCCAAGGGAGACAGGTCTATGAGAATTGTTCGAATGGCTTCACAGGCATTGCAGGCAATGAGAGAAAACAAAGTCCGCTCCTTTCTGATGATGTTAGGGGTAATCATCGGGGTGGCGACACTCACCATAATATCCTCATCGGTGATGGGAGCGCGCACTCAGGTCATGGCTCGTGTAGAGAGGTTTGGCCTGGACCAGATAATGGTCATGGCTGGAGCTGGACGAAAACCAGGTGTTCCTCAACCTACCCCTACGACCCTTAAAGTCGAAGACACCAATGCAATCCTGTCAGAGATCTCAAATGTCAAAGACGTCACCCCCCAAATTAACCGGCGTGATGTTCCCATCAAGTACCAGAACAGGAATTCCTATGCGGTAATGGTGGCCACAAACCCCAACTGGTCCGAGATCTGGAATACTCAGGCCGAAAATGGACGTTTTTTCAACGATACTGAAGTTTCGCGCTTGTCGCGAGTCGCAGTCATCGGGCAGACTCTGGCAAGTGAGCTGTTTGAAGGGGATGATCCAGTCGGAAAACAGATTGCTGTCGCCAACAATCCTTTTGAAGTCATCGGTGTGCTAGAGAAAAAAGGGTCCTCACCAACAGGAATGGACCTGGATTCGCGCATTATCATTCCTCTGACCACGGGCATGAAACGTGTATTCAATCAGGACTACATCACAAACGCAAAAATAGTCGTTGAGGATGCCTCCAGAATGAGTGATACGGTCAATGACGTGAAAATGTTGCTCCGTGAAAGACATAACCTTGCCCCCGGGGTAGAAGATGATTTTACCATCGTGACCCCCACCCTGATCATGGCCTTGGCATCGAAGGTTTCATCAACATTCAATATCTTCCTGATACTCATTTCCCTGGTATCGCTGGTAGTGGGCGCAGTCGTCATAGCCAACATCATGTTTATATCGGTAAATGAGAGGAAGGCTGAAATTGGCATTCGCAGAGCAGTGGGAGCTACCAGAAGGGATATATTGTCTCAATTTCTGATCGAGTCAGTCACCGTATCGGCGCTGGGAGGAATAATTGGGGGCCTGTTGGGAATACTGACTCTGACTGGGTTGTCCTCTTTCACCAGCATAAAATCCGGCGCTATCATCGCTCCACTGACGATCGCTATAATTAGCGCCATAATCGTAGGCTTGCTCGCGGGAATTCAACCGGCTAGAAAAGCTTCACGGATGGATCCCATTGAAGCTCTCAAGTGACCGAAACCCTGCAAGAAGGTCATGTAAAGGCGAGATCTTGAAACGGTCAGTAGCGGTTGAGACATGAGACCATTCAGAGGCATCAGAATAGCGCTCAAATCCCTGATGGCGCAAAAATTGCGAGTTGTCCTTGCGTTGCTTGCCATAATGATCGGTGTGGCTTCTGTGACCGTCATGGTAGGTATAGGTAAGGGAGCTGAGGATGAGGTTCGCCGAAAAATACAGGGAATGGGAACCAATCTTGTAATGGTTGGCGCCGGGATTTCAAGGAGTGTAAAAGGCCAGATTGGTCAGATTGGCCTGATGACGACATTGACCATGTCCGATGCCAAATCAATTCAGGAAGATTGTCAGAACATAGTAGCTGTAGCCCCTGCATTTTCCAGAAAACAGCTCGTGAAATATGAAAATATATCCTATTCCACCAAGGTTGTCGGGACCGTTCCCGCTTTCACTCAAATTAAAAACGTTTTCATGGAACAGGGCTCATTTTTTGATGATGATGACGTCCGGCTCATGTCACCTGTTGCTGTGATAGGGCCCACTGTAGCCAGAAACCTCTTTCCGGACAAATATCCCATTGGCGAGGGCATCAGGATAGGCAAGGTTCTGTTCAGGGTCATCGGGGTAACTTCATCAAAGGGAGACTTTGGAGGTGAGGACGAGGACGATCAGATATTGACGCCTATTCGGACTGCGATGAACAAACTGTTCAACGTCACCTATCTGAGTAACATTTATATATCGGCTAGTGGTTTTGAAGAGACAAACAGTGTTCAGGCCCAGGTCAAATCTCTCTTGAGGGAGCGACATCGCCTCAGGGAGGGCTCCCCGGACGATTTCACGATTCAGAGCCAGGCAGATGTAGTGGAAACGGAAAGTTCGGTGGCCAGAACGTTCAGTCTCCTCGTCATTGCCATTGCGTCTGTTTCAATGCTCATAGGCGGCGTTGGCATCCTGGGCGTGATGCTTTTGTCGGTGAAGGAACGCATATCGGAAATCGGAGTCAGGAGGGCCGTTGGAGCGCGCCGTAAGGACATACTGATACAGTTCCTGGTGGAATCCTCTTTTCTCGGAATCGTAGGTGGACTAGTGGGGATCGCCGTGGGACTGATAGTATCGCAGGCATTGAAGTTTTTTTCAGGGATGCCCGTAGTATTGTCGATAGGTTACATAGTCGCATCCCTGATTTTTTCTGTCATGGTTGGTATGGTGTTTGGTATTTATCCCTCTTGGAAAGCGGCCGGCCTTGATCCGATAACAGCGCTCAGTTCCAAAGGGTAAATTATTTCAGCTTATCAACCACAAACAGACCCAACTCCTTGAAATTGTACTTATATTCCTCTGCTATATTTCTTGGCTGACTTTCTGAATATGTGACACCGAACCGCTTGTTGATGCTTACATGATTCTGGGCGCAAAATTTGGTCAAAGATACTTTTGTCATGCTTCCGATCAGGTAGCATCCTACAGAGGCGCCCCATTGAAAATGACGTCCGTCCCCTCCGCTGTCACCGATGACGATGACACGCGAGGGATCCAAACCGAACTTCTGCATCACGGCAGCCGAATTGATTCCCTTGTCTGACGTTTCGAGAACCCGGAACGAAAAACGCGAATCGCCATCCGCTCCAGGGAATCTGATGAAAGGATTTGACGCCACGAAATCAACTTCAGGTATCAGTTTCTTGAACAGCGTTCTCTGAAAAAAGCCCTGAGCTCCTGTCGTGTTGATCATGAACAGGATGCCATTGGATCTCAACAGCTCTATCATATCAACCACTCCCCCATATATGGCAAATGACGCATCGAGGTAGGCGTCCATCTGTTCTACGGTGAATGGATGTGGTAGGAGCAGTGAGATTTGACCGACAGCTTGAGAAAGTGGTATTTCGTTCGATGTGTAACTTCTGAATATAGCCGTCAGCTCAGTCTTAAGTTCGGGATATACGAATGAGACGGGATCGAATGGACCTGTAGGAGCAAGACATTCATTCCAGTCGGATGTAACAAGACCTTTATATTTCATGGTAATTTTCCCCCAGCTTTGAACGTGCCGTTAACAGGATTAAACCTTTGGTCTACATTAAGTCAATTTATTCTCATGTGATTAGCACCAACAGATTACCTTGTCACTCTTTGGGAAGATAGTCCATCGGACTGTGACACTTTTTGCACATCTCGACTTAATTGAGCTCGTACATTGATCCGGCGCCCATGAGGCGACAGCTTGAGGGACATTTTTTATCCTGGTCTTATTCTCCATAGTGAACTACAAAAAACTTTTGGGTTCGTTTCCGGGCGAGCCCAAAAAATTGCCACATAGTCATGTGGGTGAGTCAGAGCGTTAGCTGGCAGGGCTAACAAAGGGAGAAAATTTTTTTGTTGCGCTCCACAATGAGTGATCTCACAGAATTGGTCAGTAATCAGATTGCTTTGTAATTCAGGATGCTGTAATGTATAGGCATCTTTGAGAATCAGTCTTTCTTCTATCTGGTAATCCCCTAACAGAATATTTTTTTGCATTTCTAAAAAGTTGGTCGAATCCTAAGTCTGAGGAGCTTGAAACAATGAATTTTATCGAGCGGCTTAAGGAAATTGTAGGTTCCCAAAACATCACTGTTTCGCCGGTAGATTGTTTGGCCTATTCCCGAGACATGTCGATTCATTCAGGAACCCCGCAAGCGGTACTCTTCGTCAATAGCACAGAGCAGGTCAGCCAGATAATGAAGTTGGCCAATGAGGAAAAGGTTCCCGTAACAGCCCGTGGAACCGGTTCTTCGGTCACCGGAGCCGTGTTGCCGATCAAGGGAGGCCTGATCCTGGATTTTACGAGGATGAATTCTGTCAAGGAGATAAACAAGGCTGATTCTTACGCTATAGTCGAACCAGGAGTCATTTGTAACGCGTTAAACGCCAAGCTTGCTCCAACTCATTTTTTTCCGCCTGATCCCGGCAGCGCAGCCATTGCTACAATAGCCGGAATGATTTCCACAAATGCCAGTGGTGTTCGAGCCGCCAAGTACGGCACTACCAAGAATTACGTAAAGGGATTAACCGTGGTCCTGGCAGATGGCCGAATAATTAAAACGGGTGATATTGCTCCAAAGAGCACCGCTGGTTACGATTTGACACAATTGTTTGCCAGTTCAGAGGGAACCCTGGGGATCATAACCGAGGCTACCGTCAAAATACTGCCTATGCCTGAGTACGAGGCTTTTGCAAAAGCGTCTTTCCCGGATGTTAAAACCGCGGGTAAAGCAGTTGAAAAAATGTTTACTTCGGGTCTGGAACTGGCGACATGCGAAATCCTGGATAGCGCCTGCATCCAGGTGGCTAGAGACGCTTTGAAGATGGATATCCCACCGGAAGTAAACTGTCAGCTATTCATGGGAATTGATGGTCCAAAAACTGCCGTACAGGAACAGATCGAAAAAATAAACGAAATCTGCAAGTCGGTTGGCGGCCTTGAAAACGTCTGGTCCGACAATCCTGTAGAAAAAGCGCAGCTATTCGCAGCTCGAGGAGGACTCGTTCCTGCTATGAGTCGCCTGCAGCCTCACCACAGACTGGTTCCTCTCGTAGAGGACTTTGGTGTCCCCATCAGCCGCATCCCTGAAACCATTGCAGAAATCCAGAAAACTGGAGAAAAATACGGATTCCCGGTAGCTACTTTCGGCCATATTGGAGACGGCAACCTCCACGCTACCTTTATCATGAATCCAACCCTTCCGGAGCATTGGGAAAAGGTCAAAAACATAGCCTTGGAGTTCATAGACATGACCCTTCGTCTTGGCGGAACAGTTTCAGCCGAGCACGGAGTCGGGATGGCCAAAGCGCCTTACATTGGAAGGCAACTCGGTGAATCCCTCAACGTAATGAGCCAGATCAAGAAGGCTTTGGATCCCAACAACATACTGAACCCCGGAAAAATGGGGTTTGAGGATGCCATTACGGACATTCTGGATGAAAACAGCTTCACCAATTACCTGAAAAGTCCTGAGAAGATCAAGCATTTCCCCGATTCTGTGGATAGTGAAATTCTGGCATGCATCCAATGCGGTTTTTGCAGGGCGGGCTGTCCCACCTTCGCTGAAACCACTCTCGAATCCCTAAACGCCAAAGGAAGGGTTACACTTGCATTCAATATGCTGTCAGGAAATCTTGAGTGCTCTGAAGACTTGGCCAAAAGACTTTATCAGTGCATGCTGTGCCTGAACTGCAAGTTTGTTTGTCCGGCCAAGATCAATGTTTCGGACATCATAAGAAGCGCCCGGGAACGGTTAGTGGAGCACGGCTTTCTGCCGGAAGCTTTCAAGCCGGCCCTAGCCTCCATGATAGACGCCGCAAATCCTTTGATGGCGCCTCCTGAAAAAAGGGCTGACAGCTTTCCGGCCAACTTCAGGAAAGCTGTTCCTGGAGAAACTGAAGCTATCCTTCATGTGGGGTGCGTGACAGGTTTTCAGGATGTGAAAATCATTCCTTCAGTAATAGACATACTGGAAAAAGTCGGAATCAATTACGGAGCGCTTGCGGAAGAAGAGACCTGTTGCGGTTACCTGGCTTATCTTGTCGGTGACATGAGCACATTCAACAAGGCTATGAAGGTGTATGAAGAAAAGCTGGCCTCATACAAACCGAAGAGTCTTATAACCACATGCGCTGGATGTCTCAAAACTTTCCGCGATCTCTATCCGCATTACGGCGCGGCGAACGGATATACAGTTTCCCATGTTGTTGAGCTTCTGGAAAAACTGGCGCAGGAAAATAAACTCAACTTCAAACAGGATTCCCAGCCTGTAAAAGTGATTTACCACGATCCGTGCGACATGGGACGTCACATGGGAGTTTATGAACCGCCCAGAAATGTGCTGAAAGCTATTCCAGGCGTTGAACTTCTGGAATTTCCGCTTAACCGCAACCTGGCCAAGTGTTGTGGAGGTGGTGGCGGCATGAAGGGTTTTGACAACGAAATGGCCTCAGATATTGGTTACAAGAGGCTTTTGTCTGCCATTGACATGGGGGCGGAAATTCTGGTTTCGGCTTGCCCGTCATGCAAAGGATCATTTAACCAGGCGGCGGCCAAGGCTCGAAAGGAAAAGAAAGGCAAGATCAAGGTCATGGATATTACCGAACTGGTTGCCAGCAGACTGGCCTAGCGCCGGATAAGTGACCCGGAGATCTACGGCTGTGAGAGTTTGATAGACCACATCAAGTGGCTTACTCAAACCTCATGGCCTCCGCAGCGTCCAACCGGCTTGCTTTTCTGGCAGGCAGATATCCGGAACTTATTCCAAGAATGAACCCAAAAACAACCCCTCCCGCAATGCTGATTACAAACATTGCATAAGAAGGCGAAGTGTTCAGGACAACTTTAAGAATCTGAACCGACACCGATCCAACCATGATTCCGAGCATGGCTCCCACCAGGCTGAGAGTAACAGCCTCTACCAGGAACTGATTCATGATCATGTCCTCGGTCGCGCCTACTGCTTTTCTGAGTCCTATTTCCTTGGTCCGCTCCCTGACGGCCGCCAGCATCACGTTCGTTATCCCGAGCCCCCCAAGTATCACTATTACAAGTAACGCAGCGTAAAGAAACAGTTTTACTATTAGAACCGCATGCTTGATTGTTCTTATGCGTTCAGAAAATACCCGGATCTCCATGGCGTCACTGTAGCCCGGTTGGTTCCTGACCAAAACCTCATGAACCCTGTGTTGCAGGTCATCGATTACGTCCCAGTTCATCGCGCGAACATATATGTCCTTAATTTCATACATGCCCGGAAAACGTGAACGGGCTACAGACAAAGGAATCAGGATGCTTTCCATGAAAGAGGCGTCTTCCACTCCTCCTATAATTCCCACTATCCTGAAATAATGCCCTCCGATAAAAAGCTGCTTGTTCAGCGGCTCGGCCTCATCGCCCATAAGCAGTTTGACGACGGTGACTCCCACCACACATACATTATTTTTCCAGGCAACGTCGTCGTCAGTAATCCTGCGACCCTCTGCCATCGGTATGTGTATTGTATCAAAAAATTTTTCGTCCACACCTAGGAGTCGAACAGACATTTTTTTCAGATTGTAGCTTGCCTGAAGCGAGCTGAAAACGGCCGGAGAAACATGCCTAACACCGGGAAGTTTTTCCAGGTCCTCAATATCCTTAATGAAATACTGCCCGCCATGTTTTCTAGGGCTTTTGCTGTAATCAAAATACGCCTTGACAATCGTAGCGCTCCCCAACAACTCAAGGTTGTTGCCAAGATCAGATTCGACTGCGCCACCCATCGTGAGAATGATTATGATGCCTGCTATTCCGAGGGATATGCCTATTAGGACGCTCTTGTATCGTCTTTTGTTGCGGTAGATCTGTCTAAGGGCAATAGTTGCCAGATCGGCTGTTTGCATAATGTATGGACCTGATCAAAGAATACTATTATTTGTGTCTTTCGATTAAATAGACTATTTAAAAGGAGTCTTCAAGCCATTAGAGTATTTTATTGGCCAGCGGCGCACAGAATTTGTTCGCTTGGACATTAACCTCTAGTGACCTTTTATGGGAACCACAAGACCGCCCACAAAGTCACTAGCCATCTTCACCGACATACTTCTTCTTCCAGTTGTTGAGGATGTTCAAAGCCTCAATTGGGGTGATTTCCTCTATTTTAATGCCTTGAAGCTCCCTGTTCAATTCAGTGGATCCAGACGAAAACATTTCCAGTTGAGCTGCATTAGCGGCTGATTTCCTTTTTACTTTTTTTGACCTTGAAATTTTTGGTGATCCAAGGGTGTCTATTTCATCTTTTTCGAGGTTCTGCAGAATCTCGGCTGCCCTTTTAATGACTTCATCCGGGATGCCCGCAAGTTTGGCTACCTGAATTCCATATGATCTGTTGGCCCCGCCAGACGCCAACTTTCTCAGAAATACTATCTTGTCGTTCCATTCCTTGACCTGAAAATGATAGTTCCGAACCCGATCTTTTATTAGGGCAATATCCACCAGTTCATGGTAGTGGGTCGCAAACATCGTCCGTGGACCCTTTCTGTCGGACCTGTCGTGAATATATTCCGTGACCGCCCACGCAATCGATAGGCCGTCAAAAGTGCTGGTGCCCCTTCCTACTTCATCCAGAAGCGCCAAAGACCTATCAGTCGAGCTGTTGAGCATTTCCGCCGTCTCACTCATCTCAACCAGGAATGTCGATTGGCCAAAGGCAAGATAGTCCGCCGCCCCTATTCGAGTGAATATGCGATCCACGATTCCTATCGAAGCCTCGGAAGCCGGAACAAAACTGCCCATCTGCGCCATTAGAACTATCAGAGCAGTCTGTCTCATGTAGGTCGATTTTCCAGCCATGTTTGGACCGGTAATCACCAGTATCTGATGAGTTGTCTGATCAAGAAATGTGTCATTGGGAACATAGTTTTCCCGATAATCGAAGGTTTCAACAACAGGGTGTCGTCCTTCCAATATTTTTATTTCATCTCCCTGATGAGTCTTTGGCATCGTATAGTTTCTGTTCGCCGCTACTTCCGCCAACGCCGCCAGTACATCAAGTGTCGCCACTTTGGCGGACGTGTCCTGAATACGCCCGATCACCTGAATTAAACTGTTTCTTAACTGCTCGAATATTTTTTCTTCCAGAGCCTGTATCCGGTCCTGAGCTGTGAGAACCTTCAGTTCGTGCTCTTTCAGCTCTTCTGTGATGTATCTCTCTGAATTAACAAGTGTTTGCTTCCTGATATATGTCGGAGGAACCTTGTTCTGATTACTTTTGGTAACCTCCAGAAAATATCCAAAAACTTTATTGTAGGCCACGCGCAGGTTGTTTATTCCGGTAGCCTGCCTCTCACGAGCCTCAATGTCCGCTATCCACTGCTTGCCGTTTTTACCGATTTCGCGAAGTTCGTCCAGCTCCTCGTTATATCCCCGCCTTATCACACCTCCATCCCTGACATGAGCAGGCGGAGAGTCGTCAAGAGCCTCCCTGATTGCATGAGTGACATAAGAAAGGTCGTCAGCCTGACCTATGTCGCGAAGCATCTGATTTTGCTGTTTGCCCAGCATGCCGATCAGTGCTGGAAGCTTCTGCGTCGAGTCGGCCAAATGGACCAAATCCCTGGGAGTCACGCTTTTCAGGGCTATCTTGCCAGCTACTCGTTCCAGGTCAGAGACCTCTCTCAGCAGATCGCGTATTTCAGTCCTCAGACCGTTTTGCTCAAATAATTCAGCGACAGCCTGACTTCTCCTGTCTATCTCCCCTACATTCATCAGCGGATAAGAGACCCAGTTCCTCAGAAGCCTGGAACCCATGGCAGTTTTGGTCTTGTCCAGAATACTCATCAGAGAGCCTGTCGTGGAACCGTCCTTGAGGTTCCTGAAGACCTCAAGATTTCTCAGGGTCGAGTTATCCAGAACCATGTATTGGCTAAGGCTATAAAAAATGGGAGCTTTAACATGGACCGGAGTTTCCAGCCTGTTCTGCCTCACATAACCGAGCAATGCCCCCGCTGAAGCCGCGTGGCATGATAAATCATCGAAACCGAAGCCCTGAAGATTATGCACCCCAAAGTGATCCTTCAGAAGATCAGATGCCGTTTTAGGCTCGAACATCCAGTCTTCAAGTTCACGTGAGTATGGAAGGTGATTCAATATTTGTTCAAATTTCGCGTCCTGCCTGAAATCTGAACCCATCAGCGCTTCCTTGGGGTTTATCCGTTGAAGCTCCTGAGCAGCCAATGACACGCTCGAAGTAGATGTGACCCTAAAATCCCCCGTTGAAAGATCAAATGACGCCAGACCAATTTCCTGTGACCGGGTAGCCAGACAGACTATAAAATGGTTTTCATCGGGATTTAGAAGGCTTGAGTCATCAGTGAGCCCAGGGGTAAGAACCCGCGTCACTTCGCGTTTGACTATCCCTTTGGCGTCTCGGGGATTCTCCATCTGATCGCATACCGCCACCCTCTCTCCCGCCGCTAGTAGCTTCGAAATGTAGTTGGACGCCGCGTGGTGAGGAAATCCGCACATTGGCGTCTTTTCTTCACGATTACGGTCTCGAGTTGTCAGGGCAATATTCAGTATCCTGGAGGCCTTTTTGGCATCCTCAAAAAACATCTCGTAAAAATCACCCATCCTGAACAAAAGTATGGCGTCAGGGTGTAGACTTTTTTGGGCGCTGTACTGGCGCATCATAGGAGTGACACTGACAGAGTTGGTCATTGAACCGACTATTTTTCCTGATTAGTCATGGGTAGCATTTAGTCAGATGTTTCTGGGACCCGGTGTTTCACGCTCACAAAATTGATCTTCTTATCCCCTGTATATTAAGACCCACTGTCTTTTTTTACAACGATACTGAATCTTCCGGAAGCCTTTTGAAAGGACTCCTGATCTAATAGCCTTCCGGTGTGACAAAAAGTATGCCAAGAAAGTTGACATGAGTCATTTCATTATTACATATAGTAGTGTAACATTCTAATTCGGTTATGAATAAAATGAATCATAATTTCTTGTCCGCTTGTTGTCCCACCAAACCGAGATTGCAAGACAGGCCTCTTGTCTCTGATGAGACAGCTCTTGGAATTCAATCTCTTTTTAAGCTCCTGTCCAACGTGACCCGATTGAAAATGCTGCATGCCCTGGTAATACATGGAGAGCTAAAGGTAAGTGATCTTGCGCTCAAGATTGGCATGAAGCCTCAAGCCGTGTCGAACCAGTTGCAGAAACTCCTGGACAGGCGCGTTTTGATTCAGAGGAGAAACGGCGCCAACATGTTTTATTCAATCGCCGATTCATGTTTGACAGGACTGCTGGAACAGGGACTGTGCCTTGTAGAGGACAGTTCCGCCAGCCCTTTTCAGGGGGTTTCAGATGACAGGGATTGATTCTTCTTGCAGATCATTGGAACACCAAGGAGCGTTTTCAGGGTCTTTGGATCCCGGCGATCTTCAAAAAATCGACTGCCCGCCAACCTGATGTTCAAGTCCGGAGTCTCAGTTGAGAGTTCCGCGCCTCGACCAACCATTCGTGAGCAGTGTGATACAGACGCAGGCAGGTCCAGTTCCTGTAGTTTTGGCCCATTGGAGATTTGCTGACTGGTCAGGAGCCATAAAAGCGCGTTGTGGCATAGGGCGTTATAATTATCGCGTTGACCCAGGATTGTACGCCATTGGAACCCCGGGACCTGAATCTGAAATCGTGGTTACCGCAAATTACAAACTGACGTTTGACACCCTGAGATCATGCCTCGATGGTCGCTCGATCTGGATACTCGTGCTGGATACGGATGGAGTCAATGTCTGGTGCGCGGCTGGCAAGGGCTCTTTTGGAACGGATGAGCTCGTCCGCAGAATTGCGTTTAGCGGATTGCATCTATTGGTAAAGCACAGACGTGTAATAGTCCCTCAATTGGGAGCCCCAGGCGTATCAGCCCATGAGGCGCGCATGAAGAGCGGATTCCGGATAATTTTTGGCCCCGTTGAGTGTCGGGATCTGAAAGAATTTATGGATAACGCCAACAAAGCCACCTCGGCAATGAGATTCAAATCATTCGATCTAATTGACAGAGCCACTTTGATACCTGTGGAGCTTTTACACGCGTTCAGGTTTGGCGCCATAGCGACAATTGCAGGACTGGTTATCGGCGGTCTGTTTGGAAATGGCTCTTTCCTGGAAAGCGCTGCCAGACATGGCCTGAGCCTCGGCGCGGGAATTTTTTTGGGAATTCTGTCCGGAGGAGCGCTGGCGCCAATTCTATTGCCATGGATTCCGGGGAGGTCTTTTTCCTGGAAAGGCTTCCTTGTGGGGTTGGCTATGGCGACAATCTGGGGGCTAGTTGGTCTATTGGCAGCTGACAGGTCATGGTCGTTGCCAGAAATGCTCAGCGTAATACTTGTGTCCGGCTCTGTCGCCTCATATTTTGCCATGAACTTTACCGGATCATCGACGTTTACATCGTTGTCCGGAGTAAAAAAGGAGATGCGGTTTGCCGTGCCGATTCAGGTTATCGCGCTGACATCGGGATTGATCGCTTGGCTTTTCGCTGTTGTTGGGACGTAAGGGATGTTTACTTCAATGAAAAAACTATCTTATCTTAGAAACGTTACGACCTTGAAGCTTTACGCCGATTTATGTATTGGCTGTGGAGTCTGCCTCGAAGTGTGTCCGAGAGAGGTTTTTGCCAGAATAAACGGGAAGGTCCAAATAGCTGACAAAGATGCATGCATGGAATGCGGGGCCTGCGCTAGAAACTGTGTTGCCCAGGCTTTATACGTCAAGACCGGAGTAGGATGCGCGGCGGCCGTTATCAATTCTGCTTTGGGTAGAAAAGGCTCCTCGTGTTGTTGTGTTGCAGATCTGGACGACAATGCCTCCCAAAACTGTTCAACTCGGTCGTCCGGTTGCTGTTGACCCCGCGAACAGAACTCATTTGCTAAATCTCATAGCCGTACCTGGTGAATATATGTCCCCAACGGCTGGATACGACTGTTTTTTCCTTATCTGAAAGCTCATAGGCGTTTTTTCTGTACCCTTCAAGAGACTGGATGTACCTAAGCAGTCTATCCTCGACAAGATTGAAATTTTTCAAATCCAGTCTTTCATAAATTTGAGCTATTGTTTCTCGTGGATGATCGTCTAAATCCTCATATTTGACCTCGACTGCTGAACCTTCGCCTAACAGGCCCCTGTCCCTGTCAAACAGTTCAAAAAGCTTTTCATACCATGAGAGTATCAACTCCTCGACCAGTTCCGGCGCTGGGGTTTGGAGGTGAACATACGCAAATGAATCTCTCCATAGCTTTTTCGTAGATAGAAAAACATTGTACGGGTTGCGAACAATGTGAACGAACTGAGCTTTTGGATACATTCCCGACAACAGTTTTATTCTTCCCATGTGAGGCGGTGACTTGAACAATAGCCTTCCACCCTCTGATAATGTCATTTTCTTGACGAATTCGGTCATGCTCCGCTTCCAGGCGAACAGGGCATCAAGTGACCATTCATCGGGATCGAGTGATGTATAGGTCTCAGGAGAGGTTAGAGGAAAAAGCACTTTCATGTAGGGAGAAACCAGCGAACTGGCCGCCAGCGCAAACTCGTCCTCGTGCGGAGCTTCAGCCGAAAAAACGACCTCATCCATTGGGCGCCTGGGGGGAGCTATCAAATTGAAAATGATGTTGGCGACCTGGCTGAAGATGAAATGATTGGGAAAAGACGCCTGATATGCCGTTGGAGATGAAAACCTGTTGTCAAGGCTCATCAAATTGTGCAAATGGGTAGTTCCACTCCTCCAGTGACCCACTATAAAAAGAGGGTCTCTCTCCACGGTGACTGATTCCACATCCCTGGAGTTAAAAAAAGTCTCACAAAACCCCAGCATGCTGTTCAAGACTCCCAGTCCACTCAGAAAAGCCAATCGACCATAACACTCTGGATCAATCCTGAAATCATTCAATACTATCGACTTCAACATCATCCTGACAGTCATCCCGGGAATTATCTGGGGACGAAACCTGATATCGTTTATAAATGACAACAAAATACAACCTTGCATGTTATTTTGGATGATTATTATAGCACACTATCATTCAAAACGTGACGTAAGCAAGTGATCGGAGACCGAACAGACTGTTGTGGCATGTTCTCCCAAAAGAACTGACACTTGCTTTCTTTAGCCAATGATGTAAAAAGGGGTTTTGCCTGTTTGTAACTTGTAAGGTTGAGGCTCGACATTCCATATTAAACAGGACAATTGATTCATCAGGAGGGCTTGATGGCTTTTGAAGGAAAAGCGTGGAAATTTGGCGATGACGTTAACACGGATGAAATAATTCCTGCGAGATACTTGAGTTTTACTGATCCTGAAAAACTGGCTGAGCATGTCATGGAAGACGCAGATCCTCTGTTTCCGGGGAAGGTTGCCAGAGGGGATATACTGGTTGCAGGTAAAAATTTTGGTTGCGGCTCCTCGAGAGAACACGCTCCAGTAGCTATAAAAGGGGCTGGTATTGCCTGTGTGATAGCATCGGGGTTTGCACGAATTTTTTACAGAAACGCTTTTAACATGGGACTATTGATACTCGAATCACCTGAAGCAGCCGAGAACATCAGAGAAGGGGACGTTGTTAGAGTTGATCAGCAATCAGGCTTTATCAAGAACCTGACTACCGGCGAGACTTTCAAGGTTACCCCCATACCGGAGTTCATGGACGAGTTACTCAGCCATGGTGGTCTGATAGAACACATCAAGAAATCTGGGGTCTTGTAAGCGGGCAAGACTTTTGTGGAAGTCGTGCCATGAAATGAATTCTCAATTGTTGCCGTGGCATTTTTTGTGATAGCTTATATTACAGACTGTTTTAGTGTCATGTCCTTTCGGAAGGGATAAGACCTGGTGGAATATGCTCGGAATGCTTATTGAAAGTTTCGGAATGTTCCGGACTCGGTTCATAGGCAGCCCTGACATGATCGGAGGTCCTTTAACGTGCGCGTTCTAATGATCACGCCTGAAGCTACTCCTTTTGCCCAGACCGGTGGTTTGGGAGAGGTTATGCAAGCTTTACCAGTTGAATTGACCGGGCTCGGAGTTGAAGTAGATGTGCTGATGCCCAAGTACAGGGGTATTTCAGAGGACAAATTCTCCATTGAAAAACTTGATCTAAAAATTGAAGTGACGTTAAACGCCAAGCAGATTAAGGCCGGACTTTGGCTTCATCAATCGCCTGGTGGCGCCAAATACTTTTTTCTTGATTGTCCGGAATATTTTGACAGAGACAATTTATATGGCGCCCCCGAGGGAGATTACGAGGACAATGCAGAGCGCTTCGTCTTTCTGACTCGTGCCGCCATTGAGTTGGCGCTTGCCACAGGCGTCCATTATGATGTTTTTCACTCGCATGACTGGCAAGCGGCGCTTACTCCTGTCTACCTGAGGACTCTGTACGCCGCCGAATCTTCGCTGCAGGAAAGCGCTGCGGTTATGACAATTCACAACCTTGGATATCAGGGTATTTTCTGGCATCTCGACATGCCCCTGGTCGGTGTCGGTTGGGAATTCTTCACACCCAGTCACATGGAATTTCACGGCAAACTGAATTTTCTCAAAAGTGGAATTGTTTTCGCTGATGAGGTCAACACTGTATCTAAAGGTTACAGAAACGAAATTTTAACGCCCGAATTCGGATTTGGTCTGGAGGGTGTGCTCCAGGAAAAGGGTGAGAGACTGACCGGAATCCTCAACGGGGTTGATTACACTATCTGGAACCCTGAATCTGACACACTGATTCACACCAACTACTCTCATGAAGACCTGTCCGGCAAGATCAATTGCAAGGCGGACCTTCAAAAGCTGGCGTCTTTGCCAGAAAAACCGTCTGTTCCGGTCATCGGTATGGTTAGCCGACTGTCTAGCCAGAAAGGGGTCGACCTACTTCTGGAACTGATCCCCTCTCTTGTGACCAGGAATGTACAAATTGTGCTTCTGGGCACAGGGGACGCTCATTACCAAAAAGCCTTTTCTGATCTCAACCAGCTATACAGTGACAAGATAGCCACGTTTCTCAGCTATGACTATTTTCTCGCTCACAAGATCTTTGCTGGGTCAGACATCCTCCTTGTTCCTTCCAGATATGAGCCCTGCGGACTGAATCAGCTCTACGCCCTGAGATATGGGACTGTGCCCGTGGTACGATCAACCGGAGGTTTGATGGATACGGTTGATGAATTCGACACCATCAATGACGCCGGCACTGGCTTCAGATTTGTCACTCCGGCGGCTTTTGAGCTTGAAAATACAATAAACCGGGCCCTGGAGCTGTTCACATCAGATCCTGAAACGTGGAAAAGACTCATGATTAGAGGAATGAAAAAAGATTATTCGTGGAAGAGATCGGCTCAGGAGTACTTCAAACTTTACGAAAAGGCCATTCAGGACAGAAAAGACTATCTCAAGAGATAGGACAGGACTCGAGCGTCGCTCCAGGAAGGCTTCTCAGCTTGTCCGCAAGACCTGTGAAGCGACGCTCTACGTTTTTCTCCGCTACCGCAATTTCAACAGCCTTGGGATTGGCTACCAGTATTACAAGATTCTTGCCTCGAGTCATCGCAGTGTAAAGGAGATTTCGCCTCAGCATGACATAATGCTGGGTGCTAAAGGGTATAATTACGCAGGGGTATTCGCTTCCCTGTGATTTGTGTATTGTCACCGCATAGGCTAAAACCAGTTCGTCGAGTTCGTTGACGTTATACGTTACTTTCCTGGAATCGAATTCGACCATTACCTCGTTCCAGTTCTCGTCAAACGACAGGATGACACCGATGTCTCCATTGAAGACTTCCCTGTCGTAATTGTTCCTGATCTGCATCACCCTGTCACCAACCCTGAAACGCCCTCCCTTGACCTGCTTTCCCTGACCGTTGAGCAATTCCCTTAACTCATTATTCAGGTTCTCCGTCCCAACCAGCCCACGATTCATGGGAGTAAGTATCTGAATGTCATCAGCCGGATCCAGATGAAATCGCTCAGGAATTCGTTTTGAAACCAGTTCCTTGATCAACCTGAGCATGTCCTCTGGATCTTCCTTTTCGATCATGTAAAAATCGCTCAGAACCTTGTCAGCATTAGATTTAAGTGGAAGTATTCCTTCGTTAACCCTGTGGGCGTTCACAATTATCTCGCTCTCCTGAGCCTGCCTGAACACAGTATCCAGTCTCACAAACGGGACCCGCTCTGAATTGAGTAAGTCAGCCAGAACATTTCCAGGACCAACCGATGGCAATTGGTCCGCGTCACCGACCAGAATCAGACTCGACAAAACATTTATTGCGCCAAGAAGATGATTAGCCAGAAGAATATCCAACATTGAGACTTCATCAACTATTATGACTTCAGCTTCAAGTGGGTTACCGACATTTCTCTGGAATCCACCCTCCACAGGGGAATACTCCAGCAGCCTGTGTACCGTTTTGGCTTCCCTGCCTGTAGACTCAGACAGTCTCTTTGCAGCGCGACCAGTTGGAGCAGCCAGTAATGTGCGTATCTTTTTTGCTTCAAATATTTTTATCAGAGATTTCAAAAGCGTAGTCTTACCAGTTCCAGGGCCTCCTGTAATTATCAGAATCTTGCTCCGAACGGCTATCCTTATCGCCTCTTTTTGAGCATTTGACAGATCAATCGCAGAACGCTTTTGAACCCATTCTATAGCGGCTTCAACGTTGATCGGCGGTAAAATCACAGGAGAGCTTAACAGGTCCCTGATTCGTGAAGCAGCCGAATCTTCAACACGAGCCATCAATGCAAGATAGACGCGTCCTTCTTCCATTATGATGTCCCTGTTCAGACATAACTCGTCCAAGGCTTTTTCCAATGTTGAGTTGTCTACGCCAAGAAGTACGCGGGCCTTCTCTGTCAGACTCGCATGAGGCAGGTAGGTGTGCCCCTCGGATTGAGCCAGGTCAAGAGTGTGAATAAGACCTGCTTTGGCGCGTAACGGGGATTTAAGATCAATTCCCAAACTTCCCGCTATCTTGTCCGCCGACTTGAACCCTATGCCGCGTATGTCCGTGGCAAGAAGATAAGGATTCCTGCGAACAATCTCTATGGAACGGTTCTGGTACTTCTTGAAGATACGAAACGCGTAGGTCGATGACACGCCATGAGTCTGGAGAAAGAGCATGACATCCTTGATTTCTCGCTGCTCCTGAAAGGCTTTGGATATCATCGCGGCGCGCCCTTTGCCTATACCGCTGACGCTAAGCAGCTTCTCCGGATCCTGATCTATCACCTCCAGGGTCTTCTCACCGAATCTGGCCGTTATCCGGCGGGCCATCTCAGGACCTATACCCTTTATAAGGCTTGAAGAAAGGTATTTCTCGATGCCTTTAATCGTGGATGGGGCCTTGGTCTCCGCATGCGTAAACCTGAACTGCTCACCATAGTTTTTGGCATATTCCCAATTTCCTGTGAGTGTCAGAGTCTCTCCTGGATGGGGCTGAGCAAGTCTGCCTACTATTGTCACCGGGTCTGACCTGCCAATTATAGTCAAACTCGCAACAACAAAATCGTGGTCGGCATGACTAAAAATAAGCCTTTCCAACACCCCTTCTATGGTTTCCAGGCGATCTGAATTGTCCGTCATTGGTCCTGTTACCGCCTTTTCCCCGGTTTTTTCATAAGTATCCTCAGGTCAACATGATGGCAAAACTATCTTCGAATGACAAGGATTGTAGAAAAACGGGGTTCAGACAGGAAAGGCGCTTCATGACAAAAAAAACGGGGACTCAAAGTCCCCGAAGGATTGGAAGGATTATTTCTTTTTGAATGCTTTCGATTATGAAGAGCCCTGTATATCCAGACCAGGAAGTCTAAGGCTATCAGGACAGAGGTTTCATCTAATTCTACAAACCAAATCCAAGGCCACCACCAAGTCCGCCAAGAATACCAGAGCATAACTCAAGACAGGGAAGACCACCCAGTAAACCACCGCCCAATCCTGCTGAGCCATAAGGAGCAGGACCACACCCTACTGGAGCTACCGGTCCACACGCAGGTGGTGGGCAAGGAGCATAGCCAGGAGCCATCGGAACTGGACCATAAGGTCTTGGAGCGGGCGGGCCATAGGCAGGAGGTGCGTAAGGCGCTGCGGTGTTGCCGCCAAGCAGGCTACCAACTACCAGAAACGGGAGCGCTACAACGCCGCCACAAAGACCGGGAAAAGGCGCGTCACCCCAATAGGCCGGGTTAGGACCCACTGTCGGACCACATGGCTGGGGAGCGCATGCCACAGGGACGGGAGCAACCGGAGCTACTACCTTGCCACCTGCCAATGCCAGTGACGCCATCATTACCATCGTTAAACAAAGTGAGAAAACAAGAATTCTCTTGACCATCATACCCTCCTTTATTGGGACAGGTCTATACACCTTGAAAGTGTGTAAGCTGAGGAAATACGTTGAGACATAATCCCCGTAACAACCCTGGCGCAGGGACGTATCATGCACATTTTATGGTGTCAAGAAAATTATTGATGTTCGTATGTTATATTTTACTTACAAAGTATGATCTTATAAAAAGCATTATTAAGGTTACTATATAGATATTTAGTGTTTGAAAATACTAATTTTTAATCTTCATTCAAATTGTAATTATTTTCCAAGCAGACCCCTAATACTGAAGGCGCCCTTTATTAAGGAGATCTCTAAGCCAGGGTTTTTTCAACTAGTAAACCCTTGTTGAATACTTAACTTTTAACATGAATATAATCCGACATCCGCGTGGCATAGGAGGCCTGAGGCCAGAGACTATTTTTTGGATCCACTCTATGTGCATGGAGTATTTTTGATGCTATACTTTGGAACTTCGAAATCAGAAGCTCATTCAGGGCTCTGGTCTCATCCCCGAAGAGGTCGATAGCGTGATATACCGGCTATGCATTCTGGTTTTTTTTATTTCACTGAACTGTCTTCCCACGGCGTCGTATTCATCAGGTGGAATTACTCCTGAACAAATTTATCAGGCCAATCTCCAGTGGCACAATGTGGTTGGTAGCTGGGAAAAACTTCCAGAAGACAATCCTCTGGCAGAAAACCCCGCCAACCTTAAAGAAGCCGACTTCCGGTCGCTAATAACCCTGAGGAAAGATGGAACCTGTCGAATATTCAGTGAAACCTATCCTGTTGGAATCGACGGGGTTTGGTCTTTCAATGATCATAGCATTCACGTGACGTTGCCCAACCAGGTGAAAATGGACATGTACGTCTATGGGGTGAAAGGTGATTTCATGATTACCCGCACTCCTGCCAAAAATGGCCTGGATCAGCTCTGGTCGCGCGTTAAATAGCGATTCTCAGGAACTGTCGCTCCCAGCAATTTTTGTAACCTATCTGATGCAATTAGTGAGTGCAGACCTGGGAAAATAATTATTTTTTTTATTTTTTTAATTACGAGAAGTTATCTTAATTACTTCAACTATGGGAATCTGACTCGGGGTCAGTTTTTTGCGCCACAAAACTTCGTTGACATTAATTTGCTTCTTGGATATACTTACTGCAGACAATCAGTTTTTACATTTTCATGAGATACTTTAGTATTTACAGTTAATTGAACTTAGTCCTTCGAGTAACAGCGAGGAGGACTTGTGGGTATGGAATCAGCGTGAGCGCTTCAAAAAAGAGTGCAGCGATTTTTAATTGTTTCCCCTCTTTGAGGTTGACAGGAGGTATTCGGTCAAATCGCGTCTGGCCTCCCGTTAGAATGTTGGCGGTATTCATCCTGTTACTAGGTATCTGTTCGGCCTCACATGCGACGGTGGCAGGACAGTCCGGGGGAGATCCTTTCGGTTATTTCGATTTTCCCACCTGTGTGCGTTATGCGTTTGTTCATTCAGAATCCCTGGTTTCTAACAAGCTTGATATTCAGGTGGCGTCAATTGATCTGAAAGACGCCCATTCCGAACTGATGCCGACTTTCCAGCTAATCACCAGGTATTATTTTATAAGGACCGACGACGCCGACAATCCGAATCCTTCCAAGTTCAACGTCCAGTTCGCAATGACCAACTGGAATCCCTATGAAGCTCTCATTAAAATCAGGGCCAAGTCCGTATTTGTGGACATAGCGAAGTTGGCCCATTTCGATAAAATATCTGAAAATGTCGCAAGCATTGCGAAGCTGTTCTACGGAATTAATAACATACAGGCAAATATCAGAGGCCAGAAACAGATACTGGCGATTCAGAATAACAAACTCAATTTTGGGAAAAGTAAATTTGACCAAGGCAACCTTGATTCTTTTACTCTACAGTCGTGGACCAACACGCTCAAGGCACAGCAGATCAAAATAAGGAGCCTGGAGAGGAATCTCGATCAGAAGACGTCTATGCTGAAGTCCCTGATGGGATATCATCCGGATTATCATTTGCCTTTGGACACCAGAGACGCCGCCAACCAGATACTGAATGGCTTTAACGGTCGGTGGCTGACTTTTGCCGATATCCAGGGCCGAAATCTGAAACTCAAAATGGCCGCCAAGAAAGAGCAGGCCCAGTCGGTTATGGTAACAGGAGCATATTTGCAGCTGGTTCCCAAGCCACTGTTTGTCTTTACAGACAACAAGAATACCCCTAACACTACTTCCGGTGTCAACATGGCGGTTGGTCTGGATTATACTTTGTGGGATGGTTTCAAAAGAGTCAGGGACATATCCAGGCAAAAATTTAAGGCCCAGCAGCTTGAGATCGATCGTCAACAGCTTTCCGAAAAACTTTACGGTGATTTTAAACGAATCCGGGGTGAAATCGACTCCGCGGGCGAGCAGTCATCACTTTCAAGAGAGCAGGCTAAACTTGCCGACCTCGCAGAAGAGAAGGCGGCTGTTTTATACAAATCTGGCGCCATCGATTACGGAGAGTATTCGGATCAGAGGGTCAAGACCATAGAAGCTCATTTGAATGCGGCCAATGATTTGCAGAACAGGGTTAATGAACTGGTTGATCTGGCTACGATGGCAGGAGGTTTAAATAAATACAATGCCGCTATTCGATACTGATAGACCAAGACCAAGGGTCAAAGCTTATGGGGTTGTTCTGGCATGCTTTGTCGCCGTCGCGTCTCTGGTATTGTTGGTCGTAACTCAAGAGCCCAAAAAGGCCGTATCGAGTCCGGCTCCCGCCAAAGCGGCTATCGTTCCTCAGATCGCCGACGCTAAATCCGAAGCCGAAATTATATTCAGGGGCAAGAGTTTTTCTGACCTGCAAAGGAGAATCGTCCTGCCATATGGTGGTGAGATTCTGAGCATTGATGCCAAAGAGGGACAAGGAGTCAACCAGGACGCTGTATTAATCAAATATCGGTTAGATCGTCAATCCATGATGCAGGTTCATCAGATTCTGTTCCCTGCTCAGGTCATCAGTCTTCGAAATGCCCTGGCTGACCAGAAGATAAATCTCGACAAACTCAACAAGGTTTCGCTGCCTTTGAAGAAACTTGCACAGGAAAAAGCCGAGCAGGAATTTGCCGACATCAAGGCGCTGAATGCCAAGGGTCTGGCTGATCTCGAGGCAGTCACGAACAAGGAACGGGAGGTTGAGAGCGCCAGGAAGCAGGTTCTCGAAGTCAGAGAGTCCATCAGGCAGGTCGAGAACAGCATTCACAAGACTGAGGAAGACCTGAAGTTTTATGAAGAAAAGCAGAAGCGGGATCTGGATCTGCTTGAATACCAGACTAAGCGGACTTACAAGAACTCGGATCTGCCTATTGATATCGCTTTCATAGCTGCCCCAATAAATGGTCAGGTAATTTGGCTCTCTCCAGAACTTCGAGTCAACAGCGAACTGGCAGCCGGTGTCCCGGTTATTACAGTTGCCACTACTCACCCCATGGTGGTGAGATGCAAGGTGCATGAACTTGATCTGGTTAAACTTAAAGCCGGGGATCGCGGTTCTGTTACCTTTGACGCCATACCGGAGAAAAGATTTCCTTGCAAGGTCAGTCGCATCCCCTGGGTTAGTCGGAATCCTGCCCTTGAATCGCCAGCGGACTACGAAATTGAGTGTTTACTGGACAATATGGAAGGCAGAATTAAAGACGGGTTGACTTGCAATGTCAAGATCAGTGTGACTCAATAGACTGGCTTCAAAACTGCATCGGATTTTTGATCCGACAGTGGTTCACCGTACGCCTGTCACATAAAGGGCAAGCCGGCTCAGAGATGGAATCCTGATATTATATTGTTTATTTTAATCCTTATAATCCTAACGACCGCGTTGGTCGTTTTTTTATTGATTTTTGGCCTTCTGAAACTTTATTTGGCTTTCAGCGCCAGAGTTGCCGTTTCAGCGGCCGATTGTCATTCGTTAGTTCAGGTTCTCCTGCCAATCAAAGGCTCAACACCGCGCCTTGAGGAGATTCTCCGGTCTGTGCTAACCCAGACATACACCAATTTCATGGTGAGCTTTATCATTGAAAAAGAGGACGATGATTGCCATCCCCTATTAAAGAGGCTTTGTGATGAGTTTACGGGAAGTGAGATACTCGTTTCAGGCCCCACTGCGCTTTGCGGACAAAAGAATCACAGTTTGGCTTTTGGGGCTGATCATCTGAGGCCAGAGACCAGAATCGTTGTTACCTGCGATAGCAGCAGCCTGGCCAGACCAGACTGGCTCAAGTCCCTCACACGCCCGATCAGGGAGGGGAAAGGCCTTTGTGTTACCACGTTCCGGACATTTAATCCTTCCTGCGGTTCTTCGGCTGGTGTATGTCAGGCTATTTACGGGTCGTTAGTGTCTCTCCTCATTGCCATCGAACCAAAGCCGTGGGGTGGGTCTACTGCAATTGAAAGAGACACCTTCGATCGACTGGACATTCGTTCGCACTGGTTAAAAACTGTAGTCGATGATCTGGTGATGGGAAATGTCCTTGGATCGAACGGCTTGCAGGTTATTTTCGCCCCGGATAGCATCATGGAGAGCCCTTTGAATCGTCAAACATTCCAGGGGTTCCTCTCTTTCCTTCACAGGCAGATTCTTTTCCCAAAGTTCACCAATCCCGGTGTGTGGCTGTCTTCCATGGTGTGGCAATTCCTTATGACTGCCTCGTGCATTTTCAGTTTTGCAATTTTAGCCTCTAACCTTTGTTCTTTTGCTTTTGGGCTCGAGACATTGGTTGCGGTTCTCTATCTTTTGACCCTTGTGGGAGCCTTCGTGGTTCTTAATCAGATTAACCCTCATGGAGTTCCGGTTTCTCTCTGGTTGCTGGCCATGTTTCCTTTGCTCTTAACCACTACATATGTATATTTGCGTTCAGTGTTCGTCGATTACATAGACTGGAGTGGGAAGCGCTATCATTGTGGTCGAGATGGCATCGTTAAGAGTTACGAGGATCTGTCGTGATGAAGTATGGTTGGCTCATTCTTTTCGAGGCGTCGAGCCAGTCGGGAATTGAACGATGAAAATCCGTTTGGCCAGAACTGCGGGTTTTTGCATGGGGGTCAGGCGAGCGGTGGAAATGGCGCTGGATCTTCAGCGTGAGGCTCAATTAAAGCCAATTGTCACTTATGGTCCGCTAATCCATAACCCGCAGACTCTCAAGCTGCTGGCGTCAAAAGGGATATCACAGGTAGACTCCATTGATGAAATTCAGTCTGGCACTGTCATAATTAGGGCTCACGGCATTTCTCCCCATGAAAAGTCACTACTGGAGTCCAAAGGCGCTAAAATAATCGACGCCACCTGTCCAAGGGTATCGCAAGTTCAGGCATTCATTCGAAAGCATGCTCAAAGAGGCGATTTCTGTGTCATAGTGGGTGACGAAGACCATCCGGAGGTCAAGGGCCTCATGGGATACGCCACTGCGGGAGCCCTTGTGATATCAGGTCCGGAGGAGACCCGGCTCTTTGAATCCATTCCCCTGAATCGCACTATTTGCGTCGTGGCCCAAACTACCCAGGAACCCAGGACTCTCAAAATGGTAGTGAGCAGGCTGGAGGCTCTCGGGGCCAATATCAAAGTTTACAACACAATTTGTAATTCGACCAGGAAGAGACAGGCCGAAGTGGATGATCTGGCCCGTCAGGCTGATCTGGTCATAGTTGTTGGAGGCAAGGGTTCCGGCAACACGCGAAGGCTGGCAAAGATTGCCTCGGATCAGGGTAAGCCGGTCATGCATGTCGAGACTGACGAGGAAATATCCGCTTCAGACTTGATTGGAGCTGATACTGTAGCAGTTACAGCGGGCGCCAGCACACCTAACTGGCAAATCAGGCAGGTCATTGAAAAACTGAAACAGATTGATATGGCCAACCGAAGCGGCATTCTCTCGACTTTACGATCCATTGGAGACATTTCCGTAATGGTGTACGGTTTGGCGGCCCTTGGAGGCGCTGGGTTGACGGTGGCTTGTCAGACGCTTCTGTCCGAACCTTTCTCCTGGATTTCTCCCGCAGTCACAGCTCTATTTGTCTTTTCCATGCATCTGTTGAACCGTATCCAGGAACGCAGTGGGGCTGTGCGCTTCAATACCCCTCAGATAGCCTCATTCTATGTAAGGCATGAAGTCATACTCACTATCATTGGAGCCACATCCAGTCTCCTGGCAATTACCCTGAGTTTCAGTCTCAGTCTGCTGTCCGGTTTTATTCTTTTACTGATGACGACCACAGGGTTGCTCTATTCATTCCCTCTGGGGAAATTTACCCGGTTCTCTGTTGCGCGTTGGCGCGCCTTGAAGGATCTGCCTGGATCAAAAACGCCCCTGGTGGCGACCGGCTGGGCCATGGCGGCCAGTGTCCTTCCGATACTTGATTTTGTGGACATCCCAGGAATGGACACCATTGTGGCCACATTCCTTTTTGCATTCGGACTCGTCTTCTGGAGAACCGCCCTCTCGGATCTACTCGACATACAGGGTGACCGAATCATGGGACGTGAGACAATTCCGATTCTGCTTGGGACCGAAAATACCAGAAAGATGCTCAACTATCTGCTAGGCTTCCTTGCCGGCCTACTGATCTTCTCTGCGCTCACCAACCTGTTGCCTCCTGTGGCTCTCCTGTTGCTCCTGAATATTGCCCTGTATTTCGCCCTCTTCAAATTCCTCTTGGGCCGAAGCCTCGTAGATCGACTCTTCCTGGAGGCCTTGACTGACCTCAATCTTGTATTGGCGGGTTTCCTTTGTTGGATTTTCATGATATGATATGCTTTCTGTGAATAAGTTGCAGCCTGCTGAACAAAAAGCTTGACAACCATATTCTACTAGTATAAATAT
>CAZIVV010000190.1:0-16087 GCA_964542775.1 uncultured Desulfomonile sp. | reverse complement strand
TAAGTTTATCGTGGTTTGTCAAGTAATCCCAGCCGGAGGTATCCAATGAATGCACAAATCGATTTTCAACCTCTCATCCAGGCAGTTGTAGATGGAGAAGGAGAGGATGCTGTCGCTTTGGTAGAAGAAGCCCTCAAACAGGGCCTGACTCCACACCAGATAATTGATTCTGGTCTGGTCGAGGGAATGAAAATAGTTTCCGATAAGTATGACCCAAATGAATACTTTGCTCCGGATCTTGCGGCATCGGCAGAAGCCATGTCCGACCTCTTGAAGACTCTGATGCCTTATCTGCTGACCGGGTCGGATCAGAGCAAGGGAGTGGTAGTAATAGGCGTTGTCAAAGAGTGTAGCCAGGAAGTTGTCAAGAACATTGTTTCTGAGACTTTGAGCGCGGCTGGCTTCATGGTTCATGATCTGGGAATAAATGTGTCCCCCAGACAGTTAGTTGATGAAGCCAGGGAAACAAATGCCAACATCATAGCAATGGGCTCTCCGATGCTTCAAACGCTGGAATACTGCTCAGAAACATTCAATCTCCTGAAGGCTGAAGGTTTGGGCCATTGACACATAACGGTATTTTTGTGCGAACACGGCATCCTCCAATTGAAGCTTTTTCCCCATTCCAGCCACTGTGATTTTCAAGCATCAGGAGCCCCCACAGAAAAATGGTGTCATACAGAAAAACAGATCACACATAGTTTTTCTGGCTTGTGATGAATGTAATAGCTTATCCGTTGGAATCGCCCCGGGATAGCTCCTTCCATACTGACATTTTTTTGGATTACCGGTTCACACGTTTGCCGGGGGCGCTCTTATCAGCGCAGAAGCACGTTCCAGCCGCCATCATCAGTCTGGCTCGCCATACTGATATGCGCGTTTGGGGCCAACTATGTTCTCTTTTGTGGCTAGGAGTCGCTACGACACTGACCAAAGATCTTTCTGGAGACATCGGTTGCCTCCTGCATAATACCCTGTATCAACTCCTTCATTGACGGAGTGTCACTGAACCTCCCTATACATTGACCACACGAGATGACTCCTGTGTCCAGATCGCCTTCCTGATACATTTTCCTGGCTTGGGCTCCACCAACAATGCCAATCAGTTCTTGAAGAGAGCAATCTCCAGCTTCCATTTCCACGCATCTCAGAGCGGCCGAATTGGACCATACCCTGTGAGTCGATCCCACTGAGCGCATTACCAGCATGGTGTCGGTCTCCTGAGCCTTGCTGAGAGCGCTTTTGAGATTTTCATGAAGACGGGATTCTGTTGTTGTGAGTAACCGGGTGCCCATAATGACACCCTCGGCTCCTAGGGCAAGCATCGCAACCAGGCTCCTTCCGTCACAAACTCCCCCTCCTCCGACCACCGGCACGCTGAGAGCATCAACAATTCTGGGGACAAGCACAATAGTTCCTATGTCGAGTTTACCTGTCGCCCCTCCGTTCTCGTATCCCACAACAGTTACAATATCGGCGCCCAGATCTTGCGCCTTTAGGGCGTATCTCAGGCCCACACACTTATGGATCCACGTCAATCCCGATTCCTTGAATCTGGAACACAAATCAACTGGAGCAGCGTGTCCCGACGTCTCGACTATTTTGACCCCTTTTTTGAGTATGACATCCAGATACTCATTGTTATCAATCTGGCGCATAGAAGGAAAAAGGTTAAGGTTGACGGCAAATGGTTTGTCTGTGAGATCCAGAGTTCTTTCCAGGGCAGTTTCGAATTCCTGACGAGTCTGAAACATTGCCGACGCCATGACCCCCAACGCTCCAGCATTGGAAATCGAAGCAGTGAAATCGGCGTCACTTATCCACATCATGGCGCCACCAATTATTGGCGCGTCAATGCCCAGAAGTTCCGTGACACGTGTTTTCATCCTGTTCACCTTTCAATCATAACTTTAGGCTAAACAGCTTTTTTGAGTCTGTAGAAAAGCTTTCCATCCTTCTCACTGATCATGACCAGGCCTCGTGTCTCAAGAATCTCGAGATGACCCTTAATTTCCGACAAACCCAGAAATACATCCATGCCTTGCAGGCCACGGAACAACTCCTGAGTGATCATATAGCGTGTCATCCCAGTCTGGCAATCAGAGCAGGCCGGATTGGCGTCAAGAAGTTCCATCACCTGGGAAGTTCTCTCTTCGTGGTGATCGAGTAACTGCCTTACCCTTTTGAGGTATGAAAAGAACGGGTCTCCATGTCCAGGCATGACAGTTTTTACGGACAATTCAGCGAGCCTGGCAAGGGTAGACTTGTAGGTCTCAAGGCTTCGATAGCCCTTGTTCTCTTTTGAAGGATTTACCTCGACCACCGGATTTGAGGTTATTTTCTCGAGGAGCGTGTCCCCTGAGAAAAGGGTCCCGTCATCCCTGTTGTACAGGCACATCGATCCTGGAGAGTGCCCCGGCGTAGATATTGTGTCCAGTTTGAAGCTATCAAACAGAAATACCTCTGTTCCATCAAGTGGCTTGACATCCTCGAAGCAGCGGAAAAACCTTTTCAGACGTTTGAAGAGAACTGCCAGGAACTCTTCTGTGAGATCTTCAGGCGTTCCGCTTTCCAACAGGAACTCCCTGTACTTGGACCTGAGCAAAGCCGCCCCCGTCTCGCCTGAATCAAACATCTTCGGAGCGTCCTGCCTGTGTATGAAAACTTCGGCTCCGCTTGACTCTACTATCCTGGATACCAGACCGATGTGGTCAGCATGAGCGTGAGTGAGAATTATGCGGCGTATTTTCTCCAGGGTCCCGCCCGCTCTGCTCACCCCTGACCTCAAGACCTCAAAAGCTTCGTCAGTGTCTACACCAGCGTCTATTAGAGCAGGATTTGAATCGTGCAAGTAATAAGTGTTTACCCTGCTGAGAGCGAAAGGCGTTGGTAATTCTATTCTGTTTACCGTAGTCATTTCCGTATGTGTATCCCCTTGCAATATAAGCCTTTACGTGAGGAATTTCTGACTGGAAGAGTCCTCATGGAGTTTCCGGAGAGAACATCATCATGATTCTGAACTTTAACACTCAGAAAAGCATTCCCGAAACAGCAACGCCATTTGATTTCATGTGGTGCGCTTCGGTGGGCCATTTCCGATTCATGCGAGGTTTGATCCCATTTGTGATATGGCGCCCCCTAGAAGATTTACAATACCCTGAGGGGAAAAGCGGGTCAACCTGTTGCAGGAAATTGTTCCGTCTTAAATAAATTGATTACATTCAACAAAAATTCCATACTCTCTTAAGTTTGAACATAAACAAACAGCGCTTGTCATAAACAGCACGATCACGCAACTGAATCAGCCTCGGCCTGATGGGCGCAGTAACATCCTGTTTTGTTGAGGCCTTTGACTCAATTGGCCAGTAATGTCTTCAAAAGGGGAAGCCACATGAAAAAGACACTAACCGTTTTAGTCATTATGATTATGTGGGCTCAGTTCGTCCACGCTCAAACCGTTGACAAACCTTCTGAAGCGTTAGCTGTGACCAAGGTCGTTCTTTACAAACACGGTTTGGGCTATCTTGAGCGCGAAGGACCGGTAGATGGGAACCAACTCCTAACTTTTTCTTTTCGTGAAGATCAGATGAAAGACATTCTCACCAGTTTTTTTGCGGTTGACCTTGGAAAGGGAAAAATTTCGTCCATACGTTACGACACACGTGACCCATTGTCCAGGCAACTTCAGGACGTGACTGTAAAGGTTCCGGGAGAAGCTGCGCTGAGCCAGTTCATGCTTCAACTCAGAGGGGCCAATGTAAGATTGAAAGCATCTGGAGAGTCAATCGAGGGACGTGTCCTGGGAACAGAACCAATCAACGAAGTTTTAAACAAGGAATCGATCAAAAAGGGTTACCGCCTGGTCTTGCTGACCGCCGATTCTCAGGTCAAGTCCGTGGACTTATATGCCATCTCCGAATTCTCTCTGGCAGACGAGTCGCTTCAGAAAGAGCTGTCCAGGTTCCTCGACCTGACACTGGATAGCAAGCGCCATGACAGGAAAAATTTAACAGTTAGCGCCGCCGGCGAAGGTAGAAGAACGCTCCGGGTTGGGTACCTTACCGGAATGCCGATCTGGAAATGCGCCTATCGCGTGATCTTCGATGGGTCCAAAAAGGACAATGCAGCCCTGATTCAGGGATGGGCTCTAGCCGAAAACAACACTGAAGATGACTGGAAAGATATTAAAATTGCTTTTGTGGCTGGTAACCCCATTTCTTATGTAATGGATCTGTATTCACCTTATTATGTGAAACGCGCTCAAGTTCAGATTCCGGGGTTCCGCGACATCGGAGTGGACTGGAGCAAAATGACATCCCCGGACCTTTCAGAGCCAACGACTAAACCTCCAGCAAAGAGAGAAAAACGCATTGGTCCTGGTGGCGGAGCGGGACGGAGAACATTTGGCGCTCAGACAAAGGATCAGCTGACGCCAATCCCTTTGCCAGCGCCTCAGCGAACTGTCGCACATGCATCAGAGGAAGAAAAAACCTCACTTGGAGATATACTTGCCAGCTCTTACGATCCTCAAACCCAGGGCCTAAAAGTAGGGGAACTGTTCAGTTATGAGCCCAAAGACAAAATAACCATTCCGCGCGGTCAGGCCGCCATGGTATCGATTCTGGCCGAGAAAGTTGGAGGTAAACGGGTTCTATTTTACAAGGCCGATTTCTCACCACGACCCCTCAACGCTTTTGTGCTTCAAAACGGGACCGAACTCACACTGGACGCTGGACCTGTAACATTCTTTGAGTCCAGCGCTTCTCTTGGCGAAGGCATTCTGACCAGCACTCTTGCGCCCGGAAGCCAGGAGGTCGTGCCATATGCTGTTGACGTTACAGTTGATGTAGTCTCGCAGGAAAAAAGCCGTCGAGAGCCTTTGGTCCGGGCGCGTCTCGTTGATGGAGTACTAACGATGACCTCCGCTGAAATACTTACCAATAGCTGGAAAATTACCAACCGCGGCAAGGAATCCGCTACCCTTTGGCTTCATCAACCCAGAGCTGAGGGTTACAGGCTACATAAGCCGGAAAAACCTCTCAAGGAAGTTGACAGGCATTACCGTTTCGAGATTCCGCTGCGGGCAGCTGAAACAGTAGATTTTGTCGTTGAAGAAAAGCGGGACATTTCGGAGACGGCGCACCTGGCGAAATGCTCGGAGGAACAGATCCGTTTCTACATATCCCAGCCATCCCTGTCAAAAGGCGCCAAAGCGTTCTTGTCCCAAGTAGGTGACCTCATGGCCATGAAAGCCTCTTTGCACAGGCAAATCTCCGAACTGACGCAACAGTCCAGGAGGCTTACCGATGAACAGGCCAGAATTAGGTCAAATCTTCAGGCCCTGACTTCGAATCAGCCCAAGGAACTGGAACTGAGGTCCAAATGGGTGGTGGCCCTGTCAGATAATGAAAACCAGTTGTCAGATTGCAGATCCAAACTCGATGAAGCGGGGGCAAAAGTTTTGAAGATGGACGAATCCCTGGCAAAAAAGATCAAGGAATACAAGGACGAATAGGAATCGGGTTCCTGTAGCGCTCTTAAACAGGGATATCGCAGTAACCCACGTCAGTTCGAAAAATATCGAGTCATTGCTGGCCAGAGTTAATGATGCCGCTGCGCTCTGCGGGACAATTTCCGCAAGCTTCTTCAGGTGCGCCTGGTTGACTGATACCTTAAAGGCCGAACCACGGCCACTGCCTGACCGGTTACAGATTGTTGATCCCGCCTCAAAGGAAACGGTCGTTGAAATCAAGGGACTTCTTGAGATGTTTACTTTAGTTCAGGAGACATGGGTTGATCGTGAGATTCCTAAAGCGGTCACAATGAAGGGTTGTTGATCCACAGACTCTTCATGGGATTAGCCGGTAAACAATTTGCCAAGGCGCCTGATACGATGTAGAATCCGTGAGGTGATTTTCCTGAGAAAATGATTCATCGAGGTCAGGTTAGCTGTTTTTCTCAAGCCATTTAAAAATTGTCCGACTTCATGCAGATATTCCGGACACGACTTAAGATCTGGAATGATGACCCCCATTCTTATGATGACGCACGATCTATAACTTACCTAGTCTCCAGGCAGATCTTGTTGATATCGAGAGAGGAGATATGGATACCGCTAGAATTCTGATAGTAGATGACCGGTTATCGACACTCCAGGGCATGTCACGTTTTATAAGGAACTCCGGGTATGAGGTGTTGGAGGCTTCCTCAGGCTCAGAATGCCTGAACCGGATTGCTGAACAAAAACCGGATCTGATACTTCTAAATGTAATCTTGCCTGATATTGATGGCTTGGAGGTTTGCAGACGAATCAGGTCGAATCCTGAAACACAAGACATCTTTGTTTTCCTTTTATCCGGAGTTGACGTCGAAACAGAAAGACAGGCTGACGGTCTCGAACAAGGGGCCGATGGCTACATAGCGGGCTGTGTTTCCAACAGGGAACTTCTCGCCAGGCTTAAGGCCATCCTCCGGAACAAGAGCGCTGAAAGACTGTCACGTGAGAGCGAAGAGTTCTTTCGTTCGATGTTTAGTGATCACAACGCCATCATGCTTCTAATTGAACCGGCAGACGGAAAAATACTTGATGCAAATCGCGCCGCTGAGCGATTCTACGGATACCCGATATCGGAGCTATGCTCCATGCATATCGGGGCAATCAATATGTTACCTCCGGACGAGATTGAGAAAATTCGCCGAATCGCAGTTCAGGGTCAATACAACCTCTTTGTTTTTCCGCATCGACTTTCCAATGGCGAAATCAGGACCGTGGAAGTCAGCATATCCCCGATCAGGCAAAACAACAAAACTCTTCTGTTTTCAATAATACATGACATAACTGAGAAGAAAATGGCCGCAGAGGCGTTAAGGCAGAGTGAGGATAAATTCAGCAAGGCATTTTTTCTCAGCCCTGACGCCATATCGATTGTCCGACTCGTTGACGGGGTATATGTGTCTGTAAATGAAGCCTTTCAGCGGACTACCGGCTATGATCAGTCTGAAATCACCGGGAAAACAGTATCGGAAACTGGTCTGCTGATTAACCCTGACGACTTTAGTAAATGTGCCGATACCCTGAAACGTGAAGGCAGGGTTCAAGATTATGAAGCCTGCTTCCGCACAAAAGAAGGAGAGATTCGACATGGAATCATGTCAGCCTCCATCATCATGCTGGATGGGACAGAGCACATTCTCACGATTGCCAGGGATGTAACTGAACGAAAAAGGACACAGCACGATCTGGAGCTTGAAAAAGAAAAACTCAAGGGGATTCTCAATTCGATGAATGACGGCGTCTACATTGTCAACTCCAATTACGACATAGAGTATGTGAATCCAGTTATTCAGGCCAGTTTTGGAGAAACAGCGGGACGCAAATGCCATGAATATTTCCATGATCTTGAAGGACCTTGTCCCTGGTGTAAAAATGAGGAAGTTTTCAACGGTAAATCGGTCAGTTGGGAGTGGTATTCCAAAAAAAATGGTAAAACCTATGAACTTTTTGACACCCCGGTGAAAAATCCTGATGGGACCGTCTCCAAGCTCGAGATTTTTCATGACATCACCGATCGCAAACAGGCTGAGGAGGCTCTACGAAGGAGTGAAGATTTTCTTGAGCAAATAGTTGAAAACATTCCAAATATGATTTTTGTTAAGGACGCCGAAGATCTTCGATTTGTGAGATTCAACAGGGCCGGTGAAGAGCTATTAGGCTATTCCAGAGAGGAACTGCTTGGCAAAAACGACTACGACTTTTTCCCGCCTACGCAAGCAGACTTCTTCGTCGCCAAAGACAGGGAGGTCTTGAGAAATGGACAGCTTATTGAAATCCTTGAAGAAGATATAGATACGCGATTCAAGGGGAAACGGATACTACACTCGAAAAAAATACCCGTAATGAATGCTGATGGTAGCCCTCAATTTCTATTGGGCATTTCAGAGGATATTACAGAGAGAAAGCAATCAGAGGAGAAGAATATCAGACTTGCAACTATAGTCGATTCTTCAGATGACGCGATAATAGGCGCCACCTTGGACGGTAATATCACAAGCTGGAACAAAGGCGCTGAAAAAATCTATGGTTATCATGAACAGGAGGTAATAGGAAAGCCTATCACGATCCTGGTTCCTCAAGGTCTTGGAAATGATGTTCATAGCCCTTTGGAGCATATCAGGAGTGGAAAATCGCTAAAAAACATGGAGACAGTTCGCAGGAACAAGCAGGGTGACCGCATTCCTGTATCACTGACTATCTCTCCGATAATTGATAAGGATGGCCGAATAATAGGCGCATCAACAATAGCCCGTGACATTTCTGATCGTGAAAAAGCGGAACAACAAAGAGAGGCCCTCCTGAAACAACTTTTCCACGCCCAGAAGATGGAGGCTGTTGGGACTCTCGCTGGTGGAATTGCTCATGACTTCAACAATCTCCTCCAGGCGGTTCTGGGATATTCCGAGTTGATGCTCGAACGAAAAAAGGAAGGAGAATCTGACTACGATGATCTGCAGAAAATACTAGAAGCGGGAAAACGTGGAGCCGAACTGGTAAGGAATTTATTGACTTTCAGCCGCAAGTCCGACACAAAATATTCAGCTGTAAACCTCAATGAGGAAATCATATCCGCTCGTGACCTACTTATACGGACCATTCCCAAAAACATAAACATTGCATTGAATCTGGGCGGGAACCTCAGTCTTATAAAGGCTAACCAATCGCAGGTTGGCCAGGTGCTGATGAACCTCGGAGTTAACGCCAGAGACGCAATGCCCAATGGCGGAACCTTTACCATAGAGACTTCAGACGTACAGTTAGACACGCAATACTGCAGGGAACATCCGGAGGCCATACCGGGAACTTATGTCTTGCTCTCTGTTTCTGACACCGGCCAAGGGATGGACCAGGAAGTTGTATCACGAATTTTCGAGCCGTTCTTCACCACAAAAGCAAGGGGAAAAGGCACTGGACTGGGACTCGCCACAGTTTACAGCATCGTCAGGCAGCACGGAGGTCACATCACGTGTCACAGCGAACCGGGGATTATGACCAGGTTCAACGTCTACTTTCCAGTTGTTGGACAAGAACCGGAGACTGAGTTCGTGACAAATGAAAAAACGATTCGCCGTGGAACAGAAACCATTCCGATGGTGGATAATGAGTAAGCTGTAGGGACTTCTGTGCAATTGGGCGCATTTAGGACAAGGAATAGCCAGTTCCCCAGGTCTTGATACGAAAGTCCGTATCTTGACGCGGGACACTGTAATGACTTATGACATGTGTCGGAACATGTGGCTGCTTCAAGGGAATACTTGGTTAGAAATCAATTTAAACAGCAATTGTCAAGTCTTTTAAAATTCGTGTCCATCAACCTTCCTTAAAAAGGAATTCGTTCATATTTCAGACGATCAAACATTATATTGTCTTGCCAACAGGACAACACGCATTTAGATAAACTCCTTAATAACAATAGGTTATATTTGGCCGTCAATACCACTGTCCTGTTTTCATGACAACATAGGCTCGAGATTACCGTGAGCTTTCTTATGTTTACCGAAAGTCTCGCTGGCAGAATCTTCAGTCAGGCGCTTTTTATCGATTGGCGATTGATGACTGTGGTTATGGTACAATACTTGCTTCAGTCTATCAGATAGTTGGCCCAAAATTCAATGAAGGCATTTGGCGACCAGGCGATTAATATGAAACATTGTAAAAATATACTCATAGTCGATGATGAACCGAACGTCCTGATGATGATTGAAGGTTTAGCGCATGAGTTAGGCCATTCGTCAGAATCAGCCCAAAATGGCGTTGAGGCCCTGGCAAAGCTGCAGACGGGATTTGACCTCGTGCTACTGGATGTGAGGCTGCCAGATATTGACGGTTTTGAAATTGTCTTTCATATTCGTGCGAATCCGGCATTTTCAGACATTCCTGTCATGATGATGACGGGCCATGATGACAGGGAAGCGCTTATCAAGGCTGTCCAGGCAGGAGCAAACGACTTTATAAACAAACCTCTGAACCAGCTGGAACTCAGCGATAGAATAGAATCCTTGCTAGTGATGAAAGCCGTCCCGGGCATCACCGAGCGCAAAAAAGCTGAAAAATCGATTCACGGGAATGCCGCAGGGATAAAGGAAGGAGATAAGGAACGGGCTGAAATACTTCAGCGACTGGAGCTTGCGTTGAAAGGTGCGGATTTGGGATTCTGGGATTGGCACGTACAGTCGGGAGATTTGTTCCAGGATGAGAACTGGCACGCCCAGCTAGGTTATTCGCCGGACGACGTAGACAGAAATATAATATCGTGGGAAAGCCGTATTCATCCGGATGACAAACCGGCCGTGTTCAAGGCCCTGAATGATTGTCTTGAGGGCATTTCACCCTTTTACTCGGTCGAGCACCGACTTCTGACAAAATCGGGCGATTGGAAATGGATACTAACCAGAGGCAAGGTCCTCGAGCGTGATGAACAGGATCTGCCTGTGAGAATGCTGGGAACTCACCTCGACATAGATAAAGCCAAAAAAGCGGACCGGGCCTTGCGAAAAAGTGAAAAACTGTTTCGAGTTCTCACCGAAACTATTGATGACGTATTCTGGATTATTGACCCGATAATTCAAACTGTGCTGTATGTGAGTCCGGCATACGAGAAGGTCTGGGGCAAGCCATTAAAGGAAGTGTATAAAGATCCGGGGCATTTTCGCGAACCGTTGCATCCTGATGACATCAATAGATTGATGGAGCGCTTTGGGAACTTGCATACAAAGCTAGAGGGATATTCGGTGGAATACCGTATCCTGACACCGGACGGATCAACGAGATGGATTCTGGAAAGGGCATATCCCATATATGATGAAACAGGGAAACCTGAGTTTATGGGTGGGATTTGCACGGATATTACTGAGCGTAAGAACGTCGAGGAAGAATACGAAAAGTTTAAGACTATCTCCGACAAGTCAAACTCAGGCAACGCCATATCTGATCTGGATGGAAACCTCGTGTATCTGAATGACTCATTTGCCAGGATGCATGGTTATTGTTTATCCGAATGCATGGGAAAGCATGTCTCAATGTTTCATACTGAAGAACAGCTCTCCACAATAAGAGCTTCCATGGAAACACTTATTGGCAAGGGAAGTTTCGAGACTCTCGAATTGTGGCACAAGCGCAAGGATGAAACGGTGTTCCCGACCCTGATGAACGGGGCTTTGATCTCAGACGACAAAGGTAACCCACAACTCCTGTCAGCTACGATCATTGACATTACCGAACAGAAAAAAGCAGAACAGGATCTGCATGATAGTGAAAAACTCTTTAGAAATCTTTTCTACATTGCTCCCGACTCAATGGCGATAAGTCGTGTAGAAGACGGAAAATACATAGATATTAATGAGAAGTTCACTCAACAGACCGGATTCACCAGAGAGGATTCTCTAGGGCGTACTTCCCTGGATATCGGGCTGTGGGTTCATCCTGAGGATTTTCAATCTGTGCATGAACAGATCCGTCTGACGGGGAAAATTGATAATTTTGAGACACAGTTCAGGCTCAAGGATGGCAGGATAAGAACCGGACTTCTATCCGCCACTATTGTGGAGCTTGACAAAAAGCCGCATGTGCTTGGCGTCGTAAAGGATATTGATGACATAAGGAAGGCTCAGGCGGAGCATGACAGGCTGGCCACTGCAGTTGATCAGGCAGCTGAGAGAGTTGTCATCACCGATCCTGATGGAAAAATAGTTTATGTAAACCCGGCGTTCGAGATATCAACGGGCTACACTCGGGACGAAGCAATTGGCCAATACGCAGCCATTATCAGTAGCGGCAAGCACGATAGTTCATTTTACGAAGACATGTGGAAAACAATATCCGGTGGAAATGTCTGGAGAGGACGTATCATTAACAAACACAAAGATGGTTATATGATACATGAGCAATCGACCATAACGCCGGTTAAAGATTCAGGCGGAACCATAGTAAACTACGTTCAGATTGCAACAGACATCACTGCCGAAGAAAACCTCAGGGACCAGCTTGCCCAGTCACAGAAGATGGAAGCCATTGGAACGTTGGCCAGTGGAATAGCGCATGACTTCAACAACATAGTTCAGGCGATAATGGGCTACACCGAACTGGTAATGGATGATTTACCCGTTGAGAGCCGGGCTTATATAAATCTGGAAAAAGTCATGGCTGCCGCCCAAAGATCAGGCGAGATGGTAAAACAGATATTGACATTCTCCCGCCGCTCCACGTCTGAAGTCACGACTATTGACATTGGTCCACTCACAAAAGAAGGCCTGAAATTCCTGAGAGCCGCCATACCTGCAAATATCGAGATCAAAGAAAATATAAAGCCGAATCTGGGCAAGATCCTTGCTAACCCGACACAAATCCACCAGGTATTGATGAATTTATGCATCAACGCTGCCCAAGCCATAAAGGCTGAGAAAGGCGCCATTTTGGTGGAGCTTGATCAGCTGGATCTCGACATCAGTTTTACGAGCTACAATCCTCCGCTATTGCCGGGAAAACATCTTAGATTGAGTGTCTCTGACACTGGGAGTGGGATTGCGCCTAATATCGTGGACAAAATTTTCGATCCTTATTTTACAACCAAGGAATCAGGGAAAGGCACCGGTCTGGGACTATCGGTAGTTCACGGCATTCTTGTCAGTTACAATGGAGCCATAACCGTAAACAGTGATCCTGGAAAAGGGGCTACCTTTTGCGTTTATTTTCCAGTGGTTGATGATCCTGGCGAGGGAGATAACCGAGATTCCGGTTCAAAAGAAAGGCCATGTGGCTCTGAACAGGTTCTGGTCATTGACGATGAAACAATCCTTGTTGAACTTGTAGCATCCAAGCTCAAGCGTTTAGGCTACAATGTTACAGCCACAACAGATCCTCAGGAGGCCTTGAGACTTCTGGTGGAGAGTCCACAAAAATTCGACGTGGTAGTTACCGATATGATGATGCCAAAGATGTCCGGAATTGAACTGGCTCAAAAAATATCCACGTCATGGCCTGCTCTTCCTGTTGTCATATGCACCGGATGGGGCGAATTAATATCAAATGAGCAAATAAAAAAGGCAGGCATTAGGGCAATAGTCAGAAAACCGGCTGCCAGGGATGAGATAGCCCAGGCAATCAGAATGGTGTTAGCTGGAGCCGCCAACGTATGATCCGACTCTGAGCCAGACACGGACTGATAGCACAAGCCCCATCATTCCGGGCAATTATGCAGCAACAGTCCCGAGAGGACATCTAAGAAGTCTCGAACAGTTACCCAGTCTCAGTGGTTACCCCCCTGTCAGAAAGGCCCTCTGACTCTGCGCAAGGGAAGAAAACCTTAAATTCAGTTCCTTTCCCCAGCTCAGTCTCGCAAGTCACGTGACCTCCCATCTGTTGAACAATTCCGCGCACTATCGAAAGTCCAAGGCCTGTTCCTCTCACCGAACCCCTGTCTTTGGTAGAAAAGAATGGATCAAATATTCGCGGCAAAATCTTGCTGTCAATCCCCCTACCCTCATCTTTCACAGAAAGCATGACAAATTTACCTGTCTTGGGTCCAGGGAGGGATTTGCAGTGACCGTCATCCAGGAAAACCACTTTGGTGGCAAGCTCAATTGTTCCCCCCTCAGGCATGGCCTCTGAAGCATTTTCCGTCAGGATGTTGACTAGTTGGTCAATCTGGTCTTTGTCACCACGGATCGTTGTTGATTGATCGGTAAGATTCAGGTCAAGATGAGCAATCTGGGGTAAAGTCCGCGATAATGAGGTGGAAAGACTCTTCAGAATATCATTCAGATCCATCGTGACCGTCAACATTGGTGACTGCTCTCCCAACGCCAGAAGCTTTCTGATTAGTTCGGCCTGTTCCTGGCCCGTTTGAATTATTGTTTTGAGAAACTCGTATTCACGTTCACCCTCTTCCCGATCATACAGGAGCAATTCAGCATACCCAATCATGGCCTGAAGCATGTTGTTGAAGTCGTGAGCTATGCCTCCGACCATTGTTCCAATAGCTTGCTTTTTTTGCGACTCAAAGAGTAGCGTTCTTAGATCATCCCTCTCCTGTTCGGCCTGTTTAAGAGGTGTCGTGTCGACTGCAAGGCCCCGAAGACCTACTACTTTGTTTTGCTTCAACATTGGGGCGGCATAAATCAAAACTGGAAATGTAGTCCCGTCCTTTTTCAGGCCCACGTAATCGCCGGTAACATGTTCCTGTTGCTCAATAATTTTGCCAAAGTCCTCCGCTGCTTTCTCCCGATAGTCATGAGCGGCGAGCTGAAATATGTTTAAATCACAAAGAAGTTCCTGTGAGCCATACCCTGAGAGTTGGGACATTGCCGGATTGACAAAAGTGAATCGTCCCTGGGAATCCAGTTCGAACATTCCTTGAGGCATCAGTTCTGCGAGTTCTCTGTATTTTTTTTCACTCTGACGTAATGCGTTCTCAATGATCTTGCGAGAAGTTACATCAAAAATGACCCCATCGATGCAGTAATGCTCGCCGGTTTCATTCCTGATAGGCCTACCATATTCCTGGAGGTTTCGTATTTCGCCATTTTTGCGCCTGATCCGGTACTCGACCTCAAATGGTCTGTCTTCAGCCATAGCGCTCCGAACTGATTCAACTACCCCGGGCCTGTCTTCTTCAGCAATGATAGGATCAATTGAACAAACCTCACCTATTTTTAGCTCTTCCTCCGTATAACCCAGGATGGAATTGTTCATCGAATTAAAAAATTCCATTCTGACCGGCTCATCAAGGTGAACTCGATACACGATACCTGGAATGTTTTCCGAAAGAGTCCTGTAAGCTCTTTCACTCAGCCTTAACTGTCTCTCGGTCTTCTTCTGCTTGGTTATATCGGTCATTACGGTGAGCAGGCATTTACTACCCTGATTTTCAATTGTCACGCCTGAAAACAGTCCGTCTATGATAACGCCGTCTGTTTTTCTGACAGCCAGTTCAAAACCGTTTAGACTACCTTGATCCAGAAGCTTTTGCCTTACATTGTCGTGCGCTGATCTTTCAACAAAAAGGTCAAGATCAAGAGCGGTTTTCCCTATCACTTCCTCTCTTGAAAATCCCAATGTGGACAGGAAGGCTTCATTAACATCCGTGAATTTTCGATCCGGGAAACTGGTCAGCGCCATGGAGGCCGGGTTGAAATTGAATATCCTGTCAAATTTTTGCAGCGCTTCCTGTTCCTTGGTCAGGTCTTTGGCAATGGCAAACAGACAATCCATCCCACTCCATTTTCCAGACCAGACCCGGGTTTCGACAGCCACGTAATCGCCATTTTTCTTCACAACTGGCAGTGGACAAACATCTCTCTGGCCCTTGAACATTTCTGTGAACATTTCTTCGGCCTCCTCCCGTTGTTTCCAGGGATGAAGATCCAGCACACGCATATTCCTCAGTTCTTCGCATGTGTAGCCAAGCTTTGATGAAGTTGCGGTATTTGTGAAAATGATTCTTTCATCAGGATCTGAGACAACGATCATGTCTTCTACAGTCTCTAAAAAAGAGAGAAAGTTTTCACGGCTCTCTTTTATCGCTGCCTCTTTCTCTTTGCGTTCAGTAATGTCCCTGAACGATATGATAGCCCTGTTCTGGTCTTCCGAATGCCTGAAAATGGTAGATGTCAGTTCAACAGGCGCCATGAATCCGTCTTTACGCAACAAATTGACTTCGCGTCTTATTTTCTCCCCTCGTTTGCCAGTTTCCAAAAATACTGACATGCAGGAATCGTCAGGACTACAAATTCCACCGATTCCAATATTGTAAATTTCCGCTTCAGTTCGTCCGAGGATTTGACATGCAGCAGGATTGGCAAGAATCATTTTCCCGTTTGGCAAAGTTAGATAAACTCCTTCCAGAGAGTTTTCAAACAGCGACCGAAACATTAGTTCGCTCTCCAGAAGCTCAACTGTTCGATGTGTCACAAGCCTCTCGAGATTGTCATTGACCTGACGAACAGTTTCTTCCGCCTGTTTACGTTTTGTGATATCCCGGTTACTCGCTCTCCTACCCAGAAATTCGCCGTTCTCCCCGAAAACCGGCTGACAGGA
>CAZIVV010000189.1:0-4923 GCA_964542775.1 uncultured Desulfomonile sp. | reverse complement strand
ATCTTTTGTCCATTGACCCTGGTTCTTTTTTTTCTGACGTACAGCGAAAAGTTCCAAAAGCATGTCAAGACGGGACTGATATTAATGGGTCTGGTCGGAGGGGTAGGGATTCTGGCCATGATAGTGTTGGCCCGTCCCCCTGGGGCTGATGTTTACTATGTGGGGCTAATTCTTACCACAATTTTTTATTTCATTTTTCTGAGACTGGATTTTTTGAGCGCCTCGGCCATGGCGTGGACGATGTTTTTACTTTACGAATTCACTGCCATCTGGATCAAGGGTGTCTCAACCTTCATTCTGATCAACAACACATTCTTTTTCGCTTCCTTCAACATTGCAGGGATGGTGGCATGTTACTGGGTTGAACGATACATGCGCTCCGATTTTCTGCAGCGTCGCACAATCACCGAACAGTCTGACAAATTGAACATGATCTTCGAACATTCGCCTGTCGGGATCATGCATTTTGATTCATCCGGAGTCATAACTGCCTGCAATCAAGCCTTTGTCAAGGTTCTCGGGTCCTCCAAAGACAGACTAATCGGATTGAGAATGCTTTCGGACTTGAATGACCAAAAGGTGATTCAGGCCGTAAAAGAATGTCTGTCAGGCAAGATGTCGTCACATGAGGGGGAGTATGTTTCTGTGACTGCCAACAGGAAAGCTGTCGGCAAGGCCCTGTTTGCCCCGGTAATGAACAGCGAAGGTTCGGTGGCTGGTGGTATAGGGATAATTGAGGACATCACGGAGAGACACGGCGCTGAAGATGCCTTGCGTGTGAGTGAGCAGCGTTACAAGTCACTTTACTCGATGATGCGTTTGATGTGCGATAATGTGCCTGACCTTATTTGGGCCAAAGACCTGGAGGGCAAATTCATCTTTGTGAACAGGGCGATGGTAGAGAAGCTTTTAGGAGCATCAGACACCGATGAGCCTATCGGAAAGACCGACATGTTTTATGCGCAGAGACATAGAACCGGCCACGAAGAAACAGCAGACTGGTTCACGTTCGGTGAGATTTGCGTGAATTCCGATGAAGTGGTCCTATCCGACCAGCGTGCGCAGAAGTTTGATGAATTCGGTAATGTCAGGGGAGAGTTCCTGTTTCTTGACGTCTATAAGGCGCCGTTTATTGACGAGAACGGTCGGGTCATCGGAACGGTTGGTTGCGGGCGGGACGTTACCCGAGAGAGAAGTCTGGAAAATGAGCGGGAACGAGCGGTAGCCGCATTGACGGAGAGTGAAAAAAAATTCCGATTCATAACCGAATCCGTTGCAGATGTTGTCTGGATGTTGGACTTAAACCTCAAAACTACTTACGTAAGCCCGTCCGTGGAAAAATTTCTTGGTTTTACCCCCGAGGAGAGAAAGCTGCATACCCTGGAACAAATGGTCACTCCAGAGTCGTTGCAGCATGTAAGGAATGTTTTCTCGGAAGAAATGCGCAAAGAGTCCGATGGAGGATATGATTCTGATCGAAACATCATAATGGAGGTCGAACACTTCAGGAAGGATGGTTCCAGGGTTTGGGCTGAAAATAATATTCGAGGGATCAGGAATTCCGAAGGACAACTGACTGGTTTGCTCGGGTTATCCCGTGACATCACTGAGCGCAGGCTACACCAGCATCGTCTGGAAAGACTCAATCACTGCCTCTTGTCTCTTGGCGGTGATTACAAAAACAATGTGAAGAAGCTCACTGGTTTGTGCGGGGAGTTGCTCGGAGCTACATGCGCTCTTTATTCAGGCATAAATTGCGGGATGCTGTGCTCAACCGGCCAATGGAACGCCCCAGACGATTTTGTAGCTGAAGACGAGCCTGAGGGGCACATCTGTTTCGATGTAATCACGAGAAACACGCAACTGCTGCTTGTCCGCAACCTCCAGAGCACGGTATACGCCAAAACTGACCCCAATGTGGCCAAATACGGGTTACAAACCTACATGGGTTCTGTTGTGCATCGTAGCGACAATCCTTATGGATCTTTATGCGCAGTCTTTGAGCATGATTTTGCGCCGACCGAGGATGAAAGGCACATCATTCAGATAATTGCTTCAGCCATCACCGGTGAGGAAGACCGCGAAGTGTCCCGTGCACAACTGCGTCAGCGACAGGCCATGGAACGTCTTCTACTTGATATTTCCGGAAAATTCATTGGAGTTTCTTCGGCCAATATAGATGAAGCTATAGATGGCGCTCTGAGGGCAGTAGGAATGTTCTGCGGGGTAGACCGCGCTTATGTCTTTCTTTTTGACCATAACAATCGCACCATGACCAACACTCATGAATGGTGCGCTTCAGGGGTAACTAGGGAGAAGCAACGCATTCAGCGCTATCCCATCGAAAAAATGCCGGAATTGCTGTTCAAGCTGGAATCCGGAAATGACGTTCACATTCCGGTCGTGGCGGGCTTGGGAGATGACTGGAAAGTTGAGCGGGCTGAATGGGACGCACAGAACATTAAATCCCTGATGCTGGCGCCTCTTTACCAGCACGAGAATCTGGCTGGATTTGTAGGATTTGATTCAGTCAGTAACGTCAGCGTATGGGAAGAATGGCAGCGCACATTGTTGCACATGTTTGCTGACAGACTAAGCGCGGCTTTTGAGAGAAAAAAGGCTGAGGATGAAAGAAACCGCCTGAATGCGCAGTTGGTATGGTCTCAGAAGATGGAAGCGGTCGGAACGCTCGCAGGAGGGGTAGCTCACGATTTTAACAATCTACTTCAGGTGATACTCGGGTATTCAGACACAATGCTGCGGAACAAGAATCCTGAAGATGCGGAATTTTCAAGGATAAAGCAAATAGTCGAGGCTGGAAAGAGAGGCGCTGAGCTGGTCAGGAGCCTTCTGACCTTCAGCAGGAAGGTTGAACCAAAGCTATCCCCGACAAACCTCAATCATGAGGTCATGCAATTCCAGGCTTTCCTGTCGAGGGCCATTCCCAAAAATATCAGGATAGAACTGCGTCTGAACGGAGATCTCAAGACAACCCTGGCGGATTCCTCTCAAATAAACCAGATACTGATGAATCTGGGAGTAAACGCAAGTGACGCTATGGATGACGGTGGGGTCCTCACCATTCACACAGACAATGTTGAACTTGGTGGAGACTATTGTCGCAAACACATCGGGGCCAAGCCGGGATCCTACATCATGCTGGCGCTTTCCGACACCGGTTCCGGGATGGACCAGGAAACTCTGGAACATATTTTCGAGCCGTTCTTCACAACTAAAAAGCAGGGAAAAGGAACCGGCCTGGGATTGGCCACCGTCTATGGCATAGTAAAACAGCATGGCGGCTATATCACCTGTTATAGTGAACCATCGGCGGGAACTACATTCAAAATCTATTTTCCCACCGTAGCGGCTGAACTGCGTTCTACCAGTAATACTGAGGCTATGGTCATTGTGGGTGGGCAGGAAACCATCCTTCTGGTGGACGACGAAAACGAGATACGGACATGGCTTAAAGAGCTTATGGAAAGCTACCAGTACACGGTGTTCACCGCACGTAACGGGAGAGAGGCGCTGGAGGTCTACAGTAAATATCGGGACACAATTTCCCTGATACTGCTGGATTTGTTTATGCCGGAGATGGACGGGAAGCGATGCCTTCAGGAATTGAAGAGGCTAAATCCTGATGTACGAGTGATCGTCACCAGCGGATATTCAGGAACCGAGTCGATAAACATGATGATGTCTCTGGGAGCTGAAGATTTCGTTGGGAAACCTTATGACGCTTCTCATCTTATGATCAGGATTCGAATGCTGCTGGACAGGCAATTCTGACAAGCTGCTTAATTTTCCCACATTTTACCCTGACTGTAATTGAGTCGAGAGCCGCGGAAAATTACTGATGGGTTATCCCTCAAACAGTTTATCTTCTGCGTCTTTTTCTTCGCCACTTGCGTTGAAACCAGAACCCTTGTTCAGGAGCTATTCTGAGCCACTGCTCGAACAGTTGGTGGAATTGTGAGCTTACCTTTATTAGGTCGGCGGTAGTGTCGTCTGTAGGGGTAATGATTATTTCCGGTCCATATGTGGTCTTGTAACGCCCCGGGGCAGTTCGGTAAGTGCATATCGGAAGCACACGAGCCTCACCGTCCAGAGCAAACTTTGCAAATATCTCATTGGCCGGTGCAGGGGTCCCGAAATAATCCACAAAAATACCACGCTCTGCGTCTCCACGTTGATCCCCAAGCATGGCCAACATCTCTCCTGCTTTCAGGCGCCCTATCAATTCCTTGACGGATCCCTTGTGAGGAAAGGTGGTGACGCCGCTATCACTACCCGCTCTACTGAAAACGAATTTCGACAAGAAAGGATTCTTAAGCCTTGTGGCTATGAGATTGGTCTTGAACCCGCAGAACTTCACCGAGGCTGCGCTGACCTCAAAACATCCAAAATGAGAAGTTAAAAGACATATTCCCTCCACGCCGGGGAGTAGGGCCAAATTCAAATCCTCGCTGCCCTCATAATCGATTCGCCTTGACATTTCCGCCTGGTCCCAATGACGGATCAGGAAAAACTCAACCACCAAAAGCCCAAGGTGTTCGAAACTCTTGAAAGCCGTCCTTTGTATCCAATCTGGGGATTTCTCACCGCCGAAAGCAATTGTAAGATTCTCGATGACCGCTTCACGTCTGTCCTTCAATGATATCCACACAACCCGGCCAAGGAATCGCCCAAAACCGTATGCCCAATTCTCGGGAATCACCATCAGAATTCGTTCAATGACAAGCGCCAGCAGGTATACGAAGTAATCCAGGAAAAGACCTAATGATATTTTTCTCATTAATGTTCCCTCAAATGTGCGGACTCCATAATTAACACGCTGGTATAATTACATCAAAACGAATTATTAAGCCATAAAATAAAATATTATATTATATATTGTTAATAATAGCTTGAATTTATATG
>CAZIVV010000188.1:0-1655 GCA_964542775.1 uncultured Desulfomonile sp. | reverse complement strand
ATTGAATGAATGTAGCGATACGGGATCATCGGCTCCTGCGTTTTTCACACCCCAACCGCCCCCGGGCAACAAGAAGATGACCAGGCTTGCCGTAAAACGTACGGCTCAACGCATAAGAGCCTGGGCGCATGACAAGACAGGTTCTGACCAGTGGGGACTGGCTTACAGATTTAGCGAATCAGTGGAAGAGAGATTCGGAATAAGCGGCTTCACAAAGATGCTCCCACCAAAAGACCGCTTCTGGGCTGATCCTTTCCCGGTAAAGGAGAAAGATCGATTCTTCATTTTTATGGAAGAGTTTCCCTATTCTCTGAACAAAGGTCATATCTCGGTAATTGAGATGGATGGCTCCGGACGTTGGAGCGAACCTGTAAAGATCGTTGAAAGGGACTATCATCTCTCCTACCCATGCGTTTTCAAGTGGGAAGAAACCTATTACATGATCCCTGAATCAGGTTCAAATGGCACGGTGGAACTTTATAAATGCCTGCGTTTTCCTTTTGACTGGGAATTTGACAGAGTCATCATTGATGACATTCAGGCGGCTGATCCCACATTGGCGTTAATAGGAGGAACCTGGTGGTTGTTTGTGGGCGCAAGACCTTACAATGTTCCGGCGGATGACAATTACATGGAATTGTCTATTTTTTCGGCAGATTCCCCATTAGGTCCATGGAAGCCTCATAAAGCCAACCCTGTCAAGTCGGATGCTCGCAGCAGCCGGCCGGCCGGAAATCTGTTTTATTGGAAAGGGGGCCTCTACAGGCCAGCTCAGGATTGTTCGAGAGACTACGGTTACGCAGTTTCCATCAACAGGGTAACTGAACTAACTCACGAACAGTATAGTGAAGAGGAGGTTTCCAAAATCCTCCCCGAATGGATTCCAGGATCAAAGCTAATCCACACACTAAACAGTTGTGAAGGGCTGACCGTCATCGACACCATGAACAGAACGCTGAAAGTTTAGGACAGAATACCCTGAGACCGGACTCCACAAGACGCCTGGGCTCATAGTAGCCCTTTCAGATCGAACCACATCGTTCCAAAGTATTCGTGAATTGCTCTCTGTGAGTTTGAAAAGTTCATGCCGGAAGGAAGAAATCCGCTAAAGAAGGGTAATTGGCGAAGCGTTCTGAAATCGCAGGGGGATGGTATGGGGCATGCGCCATACTTCCTGAACATTTTAACGGACCTTGGCATGTGGTATGCGGATGTCACCAGTGCGAACGGATGTTTTCCCAGCAATCCGGAGAAATGCTTTGCCTCATCATCGCTATCCCTGGCTGTTGTCATGATGATCAGGGAATCTTTCGGAAGGCCCATTTCCTGAGGTAGCAACGACATGGCGTGCGCGTCGCTGCGTCTGCCGGGGACGCTGGCTCCTGACAACAACAGTTTAGATCCCGGAATACCTTTGGCCAGACGGATTCCCTCCATCAGCCTCGGAATGCTGGTTCCCCATGCCTCAGCAGGAGGAAAGCCGCTCTCCACAATCGATCCTCCCATCACTACGACGAATTTTACTCCCTGTCTTTCAAGCTCCGCAGGGTCTGCAAAAGGACCGGCTTGGACTTCGAGTGGCCGTAACAGCGAATGTGACGTAACTTCGATTGAAAAGACAAACAATATTACTAGGGCAACTCCGACAAACGCTG
>CAZIVV010000187.1:0-16380 GCA_964542775.1 uncultured Desulfomonile sp. | reverse complement strand
CATCCAGCTAACACCCCCGGACTCTTTTGTGCAGCTAAGCTTTATTCAACTGTTCTGAATAATCTATTATATATATCCGTTTTTCAATAAAGTGACAATAGAAAGTTTCAAAACAGGATATCTTTTTGTCATGAAACCTTTTTGACGCATTCACAATCATATTTTGCCTGAATCAGTCTTTCCATTTCGGACAATGCTTTTTCTGGAGTCATGTGAGTAGTGTCAATGGTTATTGAGTCAGCAGCAGGCGCGAGTGGAGCAGTCTTTCTCGATTCATCCCTACTGTCTCTGGCGCGCATTTCGTTCAACACTACATTGTAATAAGGTTTGTCACCTCGCAGTAAGAGCTCAGCAAATCTTCTTTTTGCGCGCTCTTCGATCTGCGCGGTAACAAAGAACTTCATAAAGGCATTGGGAAATACTACTGCCCCCATGTCCCTTCCCTCCGCTACGAGGTTCCATTTGCTTCCGAGGTCTCTCTGAATCCCCAGGAGAGCTTCACGGACTTCCGGCAAAGCCGCAAAACGCGACGCAGCTTCACCTATGAACTCTTCCCTTATCCGATCTTTCAGTTCGATATCATTAAGAAAGAGCCTCATCGAATTCTCAGATGGCTTGACCCTTATTTTTATTTTTTCCAGAAGCTCCGCGGGAATGGCCGAAGTCTCCGTGGAAATCCCAAGTTCCAGCAACCCGACCGCCATTGCACGGTAAATGGCGCCGCTGTCGAGCACGAAGAAGCCAAGCTCATACGCCAGCTTCCTGCTGAGAGTAGACTTACCTGAGCCGGCCGGCCCATCCAGAGTAATCACTATTTTGCCCTGAGGCGCCTGTTTTACACTCGTTTTGCCACTCGTCATCAAATCGTCGCCTATCTGGTAATTTGTTCGCCACTCTGCTCATGCCCTTAGCCACAACAACACCAGGGGATCAGGAGCACGGAGTTCAAGCCATTCATGCGTGAAGTCCATTAACCATAAACCTGGTGACTCAACCTCACGTCCTGCGGCTCATCACCTGTTCCAGCTTCTCGATGAACAGGATGTTCTGAGCTTTGGTTCCTATCGTCACCCTGATGTGGTCAGGCATTCCAAAACTGGAAAGCCTCCTGACTATGACACCTTCAGTCAGAAGCTCCTCGTAAATAACACCTGCGTCAATACTGGGAGAAAAAGTAAGAAAATTGGCCTGTGATGGTATGACTTCAAATCCGAGTTTTTCGAGTTCACCCGTTAAAAACTTCATGCCTTCCTGATTCATCTCCAGAGATAGCTGGACATGGTCTGTATCATCCAGAGCGGCGCATCCCGCTGCTTGAGCCAGCAGATTGACATTGAAAGGCGCTCTTACCCTGTTAAGCAGGTCTATCAGCCAGGGTTCGGCCAAGCCATAGCCAACCCTGAGACCGGCCAGACCGTATATCTTGGAGAAGGTCCGCAGCACAATGACCGCCGGACTCCTGCCCAAACAGCTCAGTCCATCAGATGCGCCGGCATCATTGACATACTCTGCATAAGCTTCATCGAGGACAACCACAATTTTCCTGTCACTGACCTTTTCCAGGAAATCATCAAGTTCGGATTTTTTGATCACTGTGCCTGTCGGGCTGTTGGGTGATGCCAGAAAGACTATTCTAGTCCGTTCATTAATGGCTTCAAATGTCGATTCCAGGTCCAGATGATAGTTCTTGAGAGGCACAAAGACAGGTTTAGCTCCAAACAGCTTTGTCACTATTCTGTACATGGAGAACGAATTCTCCGCGATCACAGCCTCATCGTCAGCGCCAAGAAAGACATGCGCCAGCATCTGCATTATTTCATCCGAACCATTGCCCAAGATGACATTACCGGGTTGAAGTGAATATTTTTGAGCTATCCTGGCTCTCAAGTCCGGGGCCGACGATTCCGGATATATACTGGTTTCCAGAATGTGCTCGCGCATGGCCTTCACCGCCAGCCGTGAAGGTCCTAATGCGTTCTCATTGGAAGCTAGTTTTATCGCCTTCTTAACCCCTAGCTCACGCTGAAGCTCAGCTATCGGTTTACCCGGAACATACGGAGGTATAGAGAGAATATACGGCCTGATGGCCTCTTGGACCCATGAAGGCTCTGGTTTTTTCATTTTCTTCTGTTGGTCTCCATGTATGAATTCTCGCGTCACTCAACCTGTAAGGTTCATAAAACAGCTGACAGTTCCATAGTAAAAACGCTCATGGATATAATCTGCGACAAACTTACAGGTTCATTTATACATACATAGATTCATGCGGTCATGTCAATTAACCCAAGATGGCGCCGATCCCCACTCTGAAATAGCTACTGCTAAATCAGCTCCTGCATGTTCCGTAAGCCGGCAAATCGTATTTGCTTGACAACGGATACAAAAAATAATAGCGTTTAAATTATAGCTTATTTACGAGTTATTATAATGAGAATACAAAGTAATTTATTAGTTTTTTTCAGTTTCGCTTGCGTAATGCTCTCACTTTGTGTTTCTGACGCATCAGCGGCCCAAAAATATAACTCCAAGCTTTTTAACCCTCATGATGTAGAACTGCCGGGGACTGCTATACAGTTTGTCCATCCGAGTCACAAGCCCAAGACTACAGAGCGAATAGAGCCGTATATACCAAGGACGCTAAATTACGGACTGAGTCTTGCCTTACCATCAGGCATATCCAGGGGAATGGAAATAGACACTGGCTGGGATGCGTGGAACAAGTCGCCAACATTCAAACTGGATTATTTTCAGCCCATAAGAGCTTGGAATGACAAAAGTATTTTTTTATCTCCCAGGGTTACGCTGAATGGGGCTCGCGAGAGCGTCTCTTTAGGCGCTGGCGTGAGACATCTTCTGACTTCCGAGAGCATGATAGGATTTTACGCGTTCCACGACTGGGTAAGGCCTCGCAGGATGGATGGGGACTTCCTTCGTGAGACGGTCGCAGGCTTTGAGTTCTCAGCGTTACCAGGTTATTATTCGGATCTCAAGATTTCGGGAAACGCCTATTTTCCTACTAACGCGCGTGAGAAAGTCGTGAAAGACGGAGAATCACTTTTCCGTGAATCGTTGCCGCGTGGAGGAGACGTGCGTGTTTCATTACAACTTCCGCCGGTATTCCCCTATTTTGACATCCGTCTTGAAACCCAGGCCCATAGCTACAGGGCGTCCAGCACAAATCTGGAGGGACACAGGACGTCCGTAAGTTTCATTTCCCGTGATGGGATGCTAAACGCCAGTTTCAATTATGGAAGAGACAGCTCTTTTGGAGAACACTACGCCTTTGCGACTGGAATAAACCTTGCCTTCGACTGGAACGAACTTCTAAAAGGACACAATCCTTTTTCTGCGCCGTATAAGCCGTTTGACAAGCGTTACACGAGGAAAATGAAGGATAGTCTGTATTCGCGGGTCAGCCGGAAACATGACCTTCCGATGGATCGTTCTGAAGTCAAAAGCACAATAATGGCAAGTATTTCAGGCGACAAGGTAACATTCACGGGTGGTTTCCCGGACATTCCAAATTCCGTATTGACAGTTCAGGTATCTCAGAGCCCATGGCGTGACTGCATGGAAGTCCAGACCGATGAAAACGGATCTTATTACGGCATGATAAGTTTGCCACCAGGCGCCTGCAAGCTGCGTCTGGTTCATAAACCGACCGGAAGGACCACCGAGGCCAGAACAGTAATGATAACGACTGAAAATCCTGAGCCGCAGGCAGCGCCATTGGAAACCACCGCCTGGTACGCCTCGCCGGACCCCTAGAAGCCGTAGCTTTGCCTGACCAACCATAGAAATCTACATGTTGCGCCTGTACTGCCCCCCTGCCCTGTAGAGAGTGTCTGATATCTGACCGAGTGAACAGCATCTGGTTGTTTCCATAAGTTCCTCGAAGAGATTGCCGCCTGTCTGGGCTACCCTGAAAAGTCTCTCGAGAGCCTCAGGAGCTTTATCCGCATTTCTGCTGTGGAATTCTGCCAGTCTTTGAAGCTGGGACTGTTTTTCCTGCTCCGTGCCCCTTGCCAGTTCCACTGCCGTGAGCTCAAGTTCAAACGCATTTTCTTTCAGGAAGGTATTGACACCAATTATGGGATAGTCACCTGTTGATTTCATGGTTTCATAATGGAGTGATTCATCCTGTATCTTCGTCCTCTGATAGCCGGTCTCCATTGATCCCAAAACTCCACCCCTCTGTGAGATTCGATCGAACTCGGCCAGCACGGCCTCTTCGACCAGGTCCGTAAGCTCTTCCAGGATAAAGCTGCCCTGATTGAAGTTGTCACATTTTGACAGGCCCCATTCCTTGTTTATTATAAGCTGAATAGCCAAAGCGCGTCGCACTGATTCCTCACTCGGCGTGGTGATGGCTTCGTCATAGGAATTGGTATGAAGCGAGTTGCAGTTGTCGTATATGGCTATGAGGGCCTGAAGAGTTGTTCTTATGTCGTTAAACTGTATTTCCTGCGCATGAAGTGACCTTCCGCTGGTCTGAATGTGATATTTGAGTTTCTGTGACCTTTCATTTGCATTGTATTTGTCTCTCATGGCTACTGCCCAGATTCGACGCGCTACCCGACCTATCACACTGTATTCAGGTTCAAGACCGTTGGAGAAAAAGAAGCTCAGGTTGGGGGCAAAGTCATCAATCTTCATACCTCGTGAGAGGTAGTATTCTACGTAGGTGAATCCATTTGCCATGGTGAAAGCCAACTGGGTAATCGGGTTTGCTCCCGCTTCGGCTATATGATAGCCGGAAATCGAAACAGAATAGAAATTGCGCACGTTGTTTCTGATGAAATATTCCTGGATATCGCCCATCATTTTCAGAGAGAAATCCGTTGAGAAGATGCATGTATTCTGTCCCTGATCTTCTTTGAGAATGTCGGCCTGAACTGTTCCCCTGACTGAACTCAGAACTTCCGCCCTGATTCTCCCCGCCTGTTCCGGATTTGGATCTGCGCCCGTTTCTTCCCTGAACTGATCCATTTTCTGATCGATAGCGGTATTGAAAAACATTGCCAGCATTATCGGAGCCGGACCGTTAATGGTCATGGATACGGAATTGTTGGGGGCGCTCAGATCAAATCCGGAGTACAGGATTTTGACATCATCCAGTGTGCATATAGAGACCCCTGAAGTTCCTATCTTGCCGTATATGTCGGGTCTTTCCTCAGGATCACGACCATAGAGAGTAACGGAATCGAATGCGGTGGACAGCCTTTTGGCGGGACTGTTGGCTGACAGGTACTTGAAGCGGCGATTTGTCCGGAACGGGTCTCCCTCTCCTGCAAACATTCTGGTCGGATCTTCGTCCTGACGCTTGAAGGGGAAGACACCTGCGGTGTAGGGGAACATTCCGGGAAGGTTCTCTTTGAGTCGCCATCTGAGAAGTTGTCCCGTGTCCGTAAACCGGGGAAGTGAAATCCTGGGCATCATGGTGCCGCTCAACGTCTTGACCTTGAGCTTGGTGGGGATTTTTCTGCCACGAACCTCAAAGATGTAGTCGTCCCCTGAATAAGCCTCTTTGATATTCTCCCATTCTCCTACAAGTCTGAGGGCTCGCGGATCAAGACGTTTCTCTATATCTTCCTGTAGACACTTAATGCCTTGCAGGGCCTGACTGGTGTCACATGAAACCCCGAAGAGCAGTTCCTTTTCAACCTCATCGAGATGCCATAGACGCCGAACGAGATCCTCCTGCTGCTGTCCCCATTGATGATATTTTCGGACTGTTTCGGCGATTTCCGACAAATACCCCGCCCTTTCGATTGGAATTATTATGGTCTTGGATGATGGCTTCTTATCCGGTAGGGCCCTGCAGTCGGTTTTCCAGTCTACTCCGGTCTTCTGGGCACAACTCTGAACTATTGCCGAATAAAGTCCTGTCACACCGTCATCATTGAATCGGGACGCTATTGTGCCGTAAACCGGAAAGTCCTCCAGTGATTTGGAGAAATCCATCCTGTTGCGCTGAACCTGTTTCCTGACATCGTGAATGGCATCCTCAGATCCCTGTCGATCAAACTTGTTGATTGCTATCAGATCTGCGAAATCAAGCATGTCTATCTTCTCAAGTTGGCTCTGCGCTCCGAATTCTGAAGTCATTACATAGAGGGATACATCTACGAGAGGAACTATGGCGGCGTCACCCTGCCCTATACCCGCAGTTTCAACAATTATGAAATCGAAGCCGGCAGCCTTGAGCGCTTCAATCGACTCAGCCATGTGGTTAGGGACTTCCATACCCTGGCTTCTGGTAGCCATGGATCGGTAATATACCCTGTTGGTGTGGATGGAATTCATCCTTATCCTGTCTCCAAGCAGGGCTCCTCCGGTTTTCCTTCTGGTGGGATCAACCGAGATCAGTCCAACAGTCTTGTCCTTCTGGTCGTTGAGAAAACGAAGGACTATCTCATCGGTCAGTGATGACTTACCCGCCCCACCTGTCCCAGTAATTCCAAGAACCGGGATCGGACGTGACCCTTGACGGGCCGTTACGGCCTCCATGATTTTGTGAAAACTGTCTCCGCCTGACTCCTTGGATACTTCGATGCAGGAAATCAAACGTGAAATATTTCGCCAGTCATAAGGATCGACAGAATCCAGATCAAAATCGAGCCGTCCGTCGGAGACCGGAAAATCCGACATTTCCAGGAACTGGTTGATCATCCCCTGAAGGCCGTATTTTCTTCCATCCTCAGGGCTAAATATTTTTGCCACCCCGTAATTTTCCAGTTCGCGGATCTCTTCAGGGACAATTACCCCTCCGCCTCCTCCAAAAACCCTGATGTGTTCACTGCCGAATTTCTTCAGGAGGTCTATCGTATATTTGAAATACTCCATGTGACCGCCCTGATAAGAGCTGAGTCCAATGGCCTGGGCGTCTTCCTGGACTGCGGCTGTAACAACCTCAGATACCGAACGATTATGACCAAGATGTATTACCTCGGCCCCGGAGGCCTGCAATATGCGACGCATTATGTTGATGGCTGCGTCATGCCCGTCAAACAGTGAAGCCGCGGTAACAACTCTGATACGATTTTTGGGTCGATAAGGACTAACGACTGGATTCATAGGGCCTCCTGGCGAAATACGCTTTTGCCTTAATACACTAGGATTCGGCTAAAACCAGCTGGTCATTATGATGATGTGATTTACTACGGGGTATTTAATCAATTTTAAATATTTTCGATAGTACAATTTTCGGCGCCTGTTTTCAACACTAATGAGGACTGGACCTAAACCGGGTGAAGGCGTTGTGTTCCTTGACAATCGGACTATTCAGTGGTATTTTCAAGCGATAAATCAATATTCTATCTATATAATTTAAGGCTTTGTGATAGATACTCAGTTTTTTGGCCGTATGTGTCGCAGCCCGTATATAGTTCATCTTCCGGTTTGTGGAGTCGTTCTTGAAAGCATTAAGTTTGTCCAGAATCGTCAGCTTCGCCGCCATCACAATGTTCCTTGTAACAGCATATCAGGTTGATTCGGAGGCCTATCTCAGGGTTGAAATACCCGTGGAGAAGGGAACCAGCTTGCCGGCTTACATATTCCTGCCTCAATGTGGAGTGACAAAACCTCTTCCTGCGGTGGTGGTAGGCGTTGGTGTTGGCGGTCAAAAAATAGCTCAGTATCAGCAGCATTGTCAGTTGCTTGCGGACAGGAACTTTGTTGTCGCGCTGATCGACCCATCGAATTATCCTGAGGATCTGACGCCGGGGCCGTGGTCATGGGACAGGGGCATGGGTTACGTTCTGGGCAGCATAAATCAGGGAGCGGTTGCAGGTAAACTGTTGATGGGCAATAAATGGTATCTGAAGTCGATTGGAGCGACAGTGAACTTTCTGAGCTGTTCTCCGTGGGTTGACCGTGACAGGATAGCGCTTTCGGGTCATTCCCAGCCGGCCAACGCGGCGCTAGCGTATGCCTGCAAGGATCCAAGGATAAAGGCGGTCATCTGGAATTACGGTGGATGGCCATGGGTCATGCCCTATGAGCCCTTCAGATTGCCTCCTGTCCAAATATTTCACGGAGATAAAGATGATGTTTACGATGTGAAATATGCCCGGGAACTTGCATGGAACCTCAAGACGAGCATGCGACCACACGAAGTTAACATTTACCCTAACCAAAAGCACATGTTTAACGTCTACTACGATCTGAGGACTGAAAACCGCTTCATGAAGCCGGCTTTGCTCGATGCGTTTGAGCGGCTGGTCAGTTTCTTGAACAGGTCACTTGATCGCAACAGGGCCAGAAATTAGATCCCGTACATAAGAAAAAGGCTCCTGGGTAAAACTGGAGCCTTTTTTTGTTCTCAATCAGGATTTCTAGAGGTCATACAGTTCGGGGCCCAGCATTCTTATCCATTCCTCTGACAGAGCTTTGGCGGCCCGCTCGCAGTCATCGACCCGCAGCGCAAGGATCTGATCAGCGCCCATGATCATTGAGCCCCGAAGGAAATAGACATTCTCTATATTGACGGACGCCGTCTTCAGGGGTTTTAGTATGGCGCCGAGTCCACCAGGATGGTGAGGCGTCTCCACAACGAGTATTTCACGTGTGTGCGCGGTGAAGCCTGCTGTTTCCAGTACATTTATTGCCCTGAGCGGATCATTGATTATGAGATGGGCAATTCCCGCCTGTCCCTCAACTATGGCGCTCAACCCAAGTATGTTTATGCCATTGGAGGACAGCAGATCTACAACATCCGAGAGAGATCCGGGTTTGTTCTTAAGTTCGACCGACAATTCCTGAACAGTTTTCATCCTCGCCTCCCATGCAAATCATATTAGGTAAATACACAAAAGTATTTGTCAATTGTTCTGGGCGCCGTATGTCAAACCTGCTTGAAGGGCCTTCTGGTTCATTTCAATAAGGCTTTTCTTTTTGCCCTGAAGGACTTTCTCGATGGCGAGCATAAGGGCCTCTTTCGAAACAATGCCCGTCTTGGCTGCCACGATTCCAAGCATCACCATGTTTAATGACCGGTCAGCTCCCATATCATGGGCCAGCGAGTTGACCGGCGCCTTGCACAAAGTCACATCCTCCCTGGAGGGATCTTCAGTTATGAGATCACTGTTGAGAAACATGGTTCCACCGGCTTTAACCGTGTTCTGGTATTTTACCATCGACGGGTAATTCATGGCCACAACATACTCGGGCGAAGACGCTATCGGGGAAGCTATCTCTTCGTCAGAAACAACAACAGTACAGTTGGCCGTGCCACCGCGAACTTCAGCTCCATAAGATGGAAGGAATGTCACGTGCTTGTCTTCATTCATCCCTGCGAAAGCCAGAACGTATCCCATCATGAGGACTCCCTGGCCACCAAAACCAGAAAAAATTATCTTAAGCGACATCCTTGATCACCTGTATGGGGAATATTTTTGACATTGTTTCTTCAACCCAGGTTATGGAATCAACCGGGCTGAGCTTCCAGTTGGTCGGGCATGGAGACAGAACCTCTACCAGAGAAAATCCCTTGTCATCCATTTGCGCCTGGAAAGCTTTCCTTATGGCCTTTTTGGTCCTGTTGACGCCTTTAGGGTTGACCACTGTAGTCCGCTCGATGTAGACGCTGCCTGCAGCCAGCGCGAGCATGGCGCTCAGGTCCAGAGGATTACCGTCCCTGAGTGGCGCTCTTCCACCTGGAGAGGTGGTGGTAACCTGTCCGGGAAGTGTAGTCGGGGCCATCTGGCCACCTGTCATTCCGTAAACCGCATTGTTTACGAAAATACATGTTACACGCTCTCCCCGGTTGGCCGCGTGAATGGTTTCGGCGGTTCCGATAGCCGCTATATCGCCGTCGCCCTGATACGTAAAGACGACCTTGTCGGGCAACATACGCTTGATACCGGTGGCCACGGCAGCGGCTCGACCGTGAGGCGCCTCACACATGTCTACATCGAAATAGTTATAGGCCAACACAGCGCATCCGGCTGGTGGAACTCCAATTGTCCTGTCCTGAATACCCAGTTCATCTATGACTTCACATACCAGGCGGTGTATGACACTGTGCCCGCATCCCGGGCAATAATGGAACGGAACGTCTTTCAATGATCTGGGTCGGCTGAATATTTTCTTCACTTCTGGGACCCCCGTGTCTCTCTACGAAACTACAGAAAAATAGCTGTTACCTAAACTGCTATGATATTAATCATTTAAGCTGACTTTTTCACCAGACCCGCGCTAGCGCTGGTCAGCACACCCGCGATCTCCTCCGGAGTCGAAACCACGCCTCCCGGCCGTCCATAGAAGCTCACAGGGCAACGGCCCTCAACCGATAGCCTGACGTCCTCAACCATCTGGCCGGTGCTCATTTCAAAAACCACTATCTGGTCGAGGTCTTTGCTCATGGCTGCAAGAGCATCTCCGGGAAATGGCCAGAGCGTTTTGGGCCTGTAAAGCCCGGCTTTAATACCGGCGCTTCGAACGCGGTGGACAGCGCCTTTCGCTATGCGGGCGGCCGTGCCGTAGGCCACGATGACTATGTCAGCGTCATCACACATATAGATCTCCTGGTCCGTGATCTCCTTGGTGATGGCTTCGTATTTTCTGACCAGTCTCCAGTTCAGCTCCTCCTCTTTGGGCGGATCCAGCCATAGTGATCTTATGATACGGCTGGGGCGATCTTTGGCGCCTGTGAGAGCCCAATCCTTGACAGGCAGGTCTGAGGGGTTGATAGGTTCGGGAAACACAACCGGTTCCATCATCTGGCCCATCATGCCATCGCCAAGGATCATGACCGGGGTCCGGTACTTATCGGCAAGATCAAACGCCTGACGGGTCATGTCAGCAATTTCCTGGCCATAAGCCGGGGCCAGAACTATAACCCTGTAGTCGCCGTGTCCACCGCCGCGGGTAGCCTGGAAGTAATCGCCCTGAGCCGGAGCTATGTTACCCAGTCCGGGACCTCCGCGCATCATGTTCACTATTACTGCAGGCAGCTCCATGGCCGCCAGGTACGATATTCCCTCCTGCTTGAGGCTCACACCGGGACTCGAGGAAGAGGTCATGACACGAGCGCCTGCCGCAGACGCTCCTATAACCATATTTATGGAGGCTATCTCGCTCTCAGCCTGAACGAAAACACCGTCAGGCATTTTAGCGAACGCAGAAGCCATGTACTCCGGAAGTTCATTCTGTGGAGTAATTGGATAACCGAAATAGGCGCGACATCCGGATCGAATGGCGGCCTCACCCAGTACATGCGTGCCCCGCATGAGAGTTTTGGCGGACATTATGCTTTCCTCACTGAACAATTATTGTTGGGATTACTCTTTTTCTTCGCGATAAACTTCAATTGCCACATCCGGGCAGATCAAGGCGCATAAACTGCATCCAGTACATCCGGACTTATCAGATTCCTGTGTTTTGTCCTCTATTACTTCGGCAGGATAATACCCTTTTGTATTAAGTTTAGCGGATATTCCAATTGTCTTCTTGGGGCAGACGGTCATGCACAGGCCACAGCCTTTGCAGCGCTCCCTGTCTATTTCGATTCGGCCTTTCAATGTTTATTCTCCCGGACCAGAAAAGTTAATCATTTAGACTATGCTCAAAACATGATTAAGTCAAGCAATATTAACGCGCTAACCTGACGGATATGGATCAGGCCGCTAAACGGCTCAGGCCGGACACTTCCCATGGGCTTTTACGACTAACGCCTGCGAGGCTTTTCTGACGGATTGAGCGAGTAGCTCCACCATTCGAGGTCGGCCTTGAACAGCGGATTGGCTGTCAGTTCAGATGACTTTCTGAATAGGTCCAGGGCCTTGTGTGTCATTCCAAAATCGAGGTAGGTCGCTCCGAGCATACAGACAGTAGCCACATGGTCGGGATAAAGCTCGATTGAGGCGACATAATCGAGGTAACTTCCACGAGGATCCGATCGCCAGACTATTTCTCCGGTGAACACGCCGTAAGCGAACAGTGGGGCAAGGTTCCTCGCCTTGTGCCAGTCATTAACAGCTCTAGATACGTGTCCTGAATAAAAGAGCGCGGATCCGCGGTTCACATGCGCCGCGTATGACCTCGGGTTTTTTAATATGAATGAATCAAGCAGTTTTACTGCGTGATCAAGCCTTCCTTCACGAATGGCGCTGGTGGCAGCCTCAAATTCGGCCATGGGTGAGCCGTTTGCTGTCTGGGGTGGAGAAAGGCAAGCCAGGGCAGTGAAAATGGTAACTATGCTGAAGAAACGTGTGAACACTGTGCTGAACCGGCGTTGATCTGGTTTAAAAATAGTTGTCACTTAATGCAATATAACCTATTTTAGATCATTAAACTATACATCACAGTTTCATTAGTTCAGCCGTTCAGGACTCTGGCCATACCCAAATAAGGATTTAAATTCTTTGACTTATTGGGCTGTATTGTGTTAATATTGGGAACCCTTAGAAAAAAAGGGCTGATGCAAGGTCGAGAGCCCGGCTAGGACACTGGATGCAGATTTCAGCCGGGCTTTCGTTTGTACAAACGACGGCAGGACACGGAGGGTTTAAGTATGCCGGTATCTGCAAAAATCGCAGATTTCATGGAAAGATCGTCATGGATCAGGAAGATGTTTGAGGAAGGAGCACGCCTCAAGGCTCAGCATGGTCCGCAGAATGTATTCGACTTTTCTTTGGGAAACCCCAACCTCGAGCCATCGGCAAGCCTCAAGAAAGCAATTTGCGAGGCTGCTTCAAATCCGGCGCCCGGTGTCCACGCATACATGCCAAACGCTGGGCTCATCGAGACTCGCGAAGCGATTGCAAAGAAAATTACCCGTGATGAGGGCTTTCAGATAGACGGTTCAAACGTGGTGATGACTGTTGGAGCGGGTGGTGGATTAAACGTAATTCTCAAAACCCTGCTGAACGCCGGCGATGAAGTAGTCATCCCCAAGCCTTTTTTCGTAGAATATGTTTTCTACTGCGACAATCATGGCGGATCTGCTGTCCTTGTGCCAACAAAACCTGATTTCTCTCTGGATATCGCTGAAATTGAAAAGGCTATAACCCCAAAAACTGCGGCTGTATTGATCAATTCCCCGAATAATCCGACAGGAAGAATTTACAGCCAGGACCAGATAGACTCCCTCGCCGATCTGTTAAGAGAGAAGAGTAAAGAGACCGGACGGGTAATAACGCTAATTTCAGATGAACCCTATCGAGGCATTATTTACGACGGAGCCACTGTCCCGAGTATCCTGAAAGCTTATGAGAACAGCATGGTGGTGACATCATTCTCCAAGGACCTGTCCATACCTGGAGAGCGTCTTGGCTATATAGCGATGAACCCTGCGATGGACCACGCTGAAATGACCATTTCGGGTCTTGTTCTGGCGAACAGGATACTGGGCTACGTGAACGCTCCCAGCCTCATCCAGCGAGCGGTTGTAAACCATCTCGACGATCTGGTGGACATTTCAGTATACAGGCGCAGGCGTGACAGACTTTACAATGCTCTCAAAAGCTTCGGTTACGATGTGGTCAGACCCGAAGGCGCATTTTACCTGTTTCCCAAGTCACCGCTTGAGGATGATGTGGCCTTTGTGTCCAGGTTAAGAGACAAGCTCATACTTACTGTCCCAGGGGTCGGCTTCGGTGGCCCAGGCTGTTTCAGGATAGCATATTGTGTCTCTGACGAGACAATAGAAGGATCTCTCAAGGGATTCGAAGAAGCTATAAAAGAGGTCTGACAGACCGCAGACTCACCAGAAACTACTGTCAGGTTTCAGACAAAAAAAAGGGCGATTCTCTTTGCAGAGTCGCCCATAACTTTTTGACCCACAGGCCAAAATTGAAAGGTTGTAACGTTTCTTCCGGGCTGTTGATGGTTGTTGCCTGATAGGCTCCTATTGCCATTGTATATCGAAACACCGGTCAGAAGGCGCCACCACCTGGCGCCTTCTGACCGGGTTGATCCAGACTTAACGCCTGCCCTTCTCTATATCATGGAGCTTGGCCCCGATCTCCAGTAAAGCTGACTTTTGAGACGACACCACATCCTCCAGTTCACGTATCCGGGCTGTTAATCCCTGCACCAGCTTGCCGGCGTCCGCTCCGACAGCGGCAGCCCTCGAACCGACTTCCTTTCTGTCCGATTCCAGACCCGATTTGATATTGGATAAACCTTCTTCCAGGGGCTGTAACTTCTCCTTCAGTTCAGCTACCGCAGCTTCTTTCACCTTGGGCAACGTCTTTTTGACCGCATTTACTATCTTGGTATTGTTGTCGAGAACTTCCTTGCGGATTTCCGCCACCGCCTTCGAAAGATCTTCGACCGATTTATTAAGTCCCGCTACCGCCTTCTTGGCCGCCGTAGCTTCCGCCGATACGCCTGAAACGTCTTTGACCCTTGCTTCAAGTTTCTTTTTCAGATCAATAACAGAAGCTTCAAGGCCCTTTAGCTTTTCACGGACGGCATCACGCTCCTTCTGTGAATCCTGGGCCCAGTCCCGGAATTCATCCAATCGGCCGCTCATCGGCTCAAGTCGCGTCTTTAACGCATCTGACACACGCTCCGCCTGATCCTCCAGCCGCTGAATATCAGCGCTGAAATCCTTCGGAGGAGCAAATTTTCCCGAGAATTCCTTGAGATCCTTCTCCTGTTTCTGGAGTTTCTTGTCAATTTCCGCTATCTTCTGCTTCAGGTCTGTTGAATCCTCAGTGCAACCACAAAGCGACGCTATCAATATAACAGTCAAACATATCAGTAGGTTATAGGCTGGCCTCATAGGAACCTCCGAGAGCCAATTCATGATGAATCATATTATCAAATCATCAAGATAAACACAAGGATATTCATTATATTAAATGTAATATCTATGTTTTTATTCGCATTTTCCATCCCGCGCACAGGTCCGATGCTTATATGGTCCATTATTCAAGCCTCTTTCAGTCATTGCTCCCCACATTTTTCAAACTGACTAATTCCTTGACACAGCACTCTCCAATAATATATATTCAGCGCTAATTAATTCGATTTCATGTTTTTTCCCAGCGTTATTTCTGAGGTATGGATTGAAGCCGACCCGTTTCAAATTTACGGCCCTGATTCCACTTTTGCTCGCTGTAGCGCTGTGCATCCTTGGCGCCACTCCTGATACGGCTAACGCTCAGGGGCTCGATAGATGGCTCGGACCAACTTCCTGGTGGGACTGGTCAGACTACAGGTTCATCGCCAAATACAGGGTCATGTTTCCAAAGCTGCAGAGTGGAACTCTCTCCAGGGGATCAGTTGAACATGATTTGATGGCAAGAGATCCGGGCGCTGGCAGGGATGCTTCAGGTGGTTATAATATGGAGCCCAATCCTAAGCCATTTACTGAGGGCTGGTTTCAGCTTCAGGTGGACAGGTTGGGGCTAAGACTGATATCGGAAGAAGACCGCATCTTTAGGGGAATATTAGGGGCAACACTAACGCTTCCTTCTTTGGTAAGAGATTTCGATGCCCCCGACCTAACTGTTGTTGAGAATCAAATGAGGGTTTCTGAGCTTGACATGAGCGCTACCAGGCTAGGTATTGATCTTGATATCATCCGGTATCCCATGTTCAGGTTCGGTTTCAATTTTGATTATGCCTTGAACGGAATCGAATTTAATGACAGCAAGTTTGCCTGGCTCGATCCTTACGTGGTTAGCTCGGATCCAGTTGGAACTGTTCCTAGAAAGAAATACTGGGCCTACCTTACTCGTAACTACGGAGACCTGATTTCATCTGAGCCTATTACAGTTGGCATTCAGGCCACAGCTATTCCAGTCAGGATAAAAGAGGCTCCGATCATAGTATGCGCCAGAGCCAGGGTTCCCATGCCGTTCATGAAAGAGGTGTTTAAGTTGCAAAACCCCGCCAATGTTACAGATTGGGAGGTTTCAGTCGGATTGCGTCCATCCATATGGGATTCTAGCCCTTACAAGTTTGCAACTTTTTCTCTCGGGGTCGAAGCCGGATTCAGGAGCGTTTACATTGACGCTGATCTGCAGAACCGGAGTCAAACTCCTGTCGATAGATACCCTAGCGCCACCAACGTCAAGGCCAAGTTCAGTGGAGCATTCATTCAGGTCGGCATATACTACTGAGGTCTGCTAGCCCTCTCCTTCTCTATCTTCATCTCTTCATTCTCTGATCTCGCTAATTTATCGCTATAAACCTGTTTAGTGGACATTCCCCGCATTTGGGTTTCTTTCCGCAATATTTATTGCCTACCGCCACGAATTGAGCATGAAAGTCGTTGAACAACATTGTATCTGTGGCGAGACCGGAGTGGAAGATACGTTGAATCTGGTCATAATCGGCTTTTTCGGCGATGATTGAGTGTCGACTGAGGACTCGCCTGGTGTAGACGTCTACAACAAAAATCGGCATACCTGCGGCGTACAGGAT
>CAZIVV010000186.1:0-1531 GCA_964542775.1 uncultured Desulfomonile sp. | reverse complement strand
GCCACGGCCTCAATCATTGTTTGAAGGTTATCCGAAACCCCTCCCGCAATGGGTTGGCCAATCTCGTGAAAACTGATCTTGGGAACGGATCGCCTGAGAATGGATTCCACAGCGGAATAATCCTTTCGCCCCTGGATCACGGAATCCGCAAAACCATAGATCGCCTTTGTCAGCGCCCCGGCTGGAACTACATTCCCTACCGACATCGACATCTTTTGCGGTGGTGTTTCTCCACGCGTGAAACCCACCTCAACAAGCCGTTTATCTTCGTCTATGGAGAATATCTCCAGGTTCTGTCTCACCTGATCAGGTCTTATTTCTACGGCTCCGTCTCCAGCTTTCAACTTGAATTCCTGATCAGGATACTCGTAAAAGACTCCTCCATGTACACCATAGACCGCCTTTCCCGACAGCCCGACCCTAGTCATTCCCCCAATGCACTCAGGATCTTCTATCAATTGATCGTCAGTCAGCGTCTGGCGGTTGAATGCCGCCCACCATGAAGGCTTATGCTCACGCCGGTGAAAATCCAGCAAATAAAAAACAAGCTCACGAAATTCAAGCTCATTCCCGTCCAGGGAAGGATCTCCCAGAAGGGCTTTTCTGTATGATTCAAGTTCCTTCTCTATTTGAATCGTTTTATCGGACTTGGGCTTTTTCTTCTTTCCGGACGCATCGTTCACGCCCTGCTTCCACGGAACCTCAGGTGGCTTCAGTTTTAGCAGCCATTCACGCAACTGGTAGGTGGACCGGCAATCCACCATGTTGTATTCCTCGATCTCATCAAGAAGTTTCTGCTCTCCCGTCTCTATCCATTTTTCATAGTAGACAACGCTGGCCAGAGCGTTGCTGACTTCCTCCTGTCGCTTTTCAGCATAGAACGCTTCTATGTTCTTGATGGAATATGAAGGCTCCGAAACACGTATGCCCTCCCTCACAACCTTGTAGAGATCCACCAGCTTATGCTGCCTCAGCAACTCATCAACCTGTGACTCCCTAACCCCATGACTGGTCATCAGCCTTTTTAGAGCCGACTCTTCATAACTGGCGTAATGGTATATGTGAGCGTCTGGATATTGCCTGAGCCGACCAACTGCAAAATCCATGAAGTCCTCAAAAGCCTGGCGCTCCTCATCCCTGTTATGAGCCCAGAACGCTTTGAACTGAGGTTTTCCATTTTCCAGGAAGTAACCACCAAAGACATATTCCAGTCCGCCGACATACAATGGGTCGCCTTCCATGTCGAAGAATATGTCTCCGGAATCCGGTCTCGGTAACCGGAAAAAACCTCTCACACCATCAGGATCAAGTGGAAGAACCTCGCAATAGTTCTGACCTGTCTGCCTTTTCTGTAACTGTAGTCTCGCCTGGTTGTGAATCCTGGAGAGCGTTTCATCTGAAACCTTGGGAATTGGAACCCTTTCATCATGTAACGCCAGTTGTTCGAGTTTGTTGATTCCGGAGGACCACAATTTCCTGATCTGAATCTTGGATATTCCGGCCACCTGGTTGAGATGATCCGCTGCAATTC
>CAZIVV010000185.1:0-1953 GCA_964542775.1 uncultured Desulfomonile sp. | reverse complement strand
GGCAAAAACCGTACAACACTTCGGGGCGTAGCGCAGCCTGGTAGCGCACTTGCATGGGGTGCAAGGGGTCGAGTGTTCGAATCACTCCGTCCCGACCAATAAAATCAAGGGGTTACAGCTTAATTGCTGTAACCCCTTGTTCTTTGTGCGCGTTTTTGCCCCACTTTTTGCCCCACCGCATGCGAACCATAGCCGTCGTTGATTCTTGAGTCTTGCCGTTCGTGTCCCTGCCGTTGCAGCGCAGATAAACACATAGGCTCCTTTGGTGACTAGCGGTAGGCGCTCCGGTAAAAAAATTGTTCCACATTCGGAAAGCCCCCCTCTCCTAACAAAGTCTATTGACAAAGACTGACACAGCCCTTTACGATCCGGTTTGATGGTGCAATGCCATCGGCTTAGTTGTTTTGAACCCTGCACTGGATGTTCACGCCAGTTCCTGGCTAATCAGGAAGTAATGCAGAAAGCCTACCTCTACTTTAAGCACATGCTCGGCTTGTGTACACCTTAGGGTGCTAGACCGGCCACTCTCTCAGACCAAACCGTATTCCTTACTAATGCTCTGCCAATCCTATCCGAGTTGGCAATTGCCGGTGAGTTTTGCCTTTTACTTAACGAATTAGGCACTCACTGGCCGAAAAAAAGGAATTTTCATGTCTGAACATGAAAAAACGCGTACACGCGTTATCCGCTTGCCTGAATGCCTCGCGATGATCGGTCTTGGCCGATCAACCCTGTTTGAATTATCAAACCAGCGATCCCCCCGTTACGACCCGACGTTCCCGAAAAAGCTGCGCATCGGGCAACGTGCTGTCGGCTGGCTTGAAACGGACATTTGCGCCTGGATCGAATCGAAACGATCCTCAATGGGGGATTGATGCTTGAGAACCACCTTTGTTATGCCAGCCGACTCACTCATCGGGTCAAAGACCCATGCGGTCGGCCAGGCTTTGAACACCAAAAATGCGACAACTGCATGTGACTCAAGAGGAATACAAAATGAAAGTACACAAAATGCCCTTCCCAGAGCAGCACTTACCGCCTGATCTGAGAATGATCCTGAATGAACTGTTCATCAAGACCCAAAGCCCTCCGGAAATGCTTTATGCAAACGTACTGGTTGCACTTGCAACGGCAGCGCAACCACACTTCAAAGTTGAGCGCAAGGAAGGGTTGGGTGAGCTTTGGCAAAACGTCACCGACAACAAAGGTATTTACTACAACTGCAACCGTAACAAGGAAAACTACGCACGATCAGGCCTTGGCTTGATTGACCACACCGATACTGAAAAACGTGAGTCACTCAACCTTGCCGTTGACTACCTCTGCAAGAGCGAGCAGAGCATTGATCCGATCAAGGAAACAGGGAAGGAACGAAGCTTTACGCGGGGTGTCGCACCACGTCCGAAGAGCAATGCTGGCCGACCACGTCATGAAATTGAAGGAGAAGCCCCTGAAACAGATGAAAACTGAAGGGCCAGAAGCCTGCTACACCTGCTATTTTCGCTACGAATAGCAGGAATAGCAGGTGTAGCAGTGTTTTCGACAGGAGCCATTCCAGGCACTTGGAGGACGAACGTCTGAGGTTTGTGAATTCTTGCTTTGTGCTTGAGCGTATTCAATCTGCTCGTTTTCAGTACTGTCTGCAATGACGCAATAACAGACAGTGATTTCGTGCGTTCCTTGTCCTTTCTATTACAGATGGATACACTACCCCATCAACTGCCCCGGCAGATCATCAGCGCACTGCTTCACACGCCACAGACCAATGACCCAACCCATTACCCTGCAGCAACTTGAATCCTTTCTTTGGGAAGCCGCCGACATTCTGCGCGGCAATATGGATGCGTCCGAATTCAAGGACTACATTTTCGGCATGATGTTCCTGAAACGCTTGTCGGATGCGTTCGACGAGGCCCGGGAAGGCGTGATCCAGTATTACCGCAACAAAGGCCT
>CAZIVV010000184.1:0-4139 GCA_964542775.1 uncultured Desulfomonile sp. | reverse complement strand
CACGTAAGAGCCTTCTATGTAATCGGAGACCATCCGGTGAGAGTTGAATTCAGGGCAAATTGTGGTAATTGACCTTTTCATCATACTTATCCAGTCTCTCGGGATGTCGTCTATTCCACGCTCGTAGAAAAGCGGGGCCACACTTTGTTCGAGCAGATCGTAGAGGTCTCTGCTCTCGATCTGGTCCTGATATTCCGGATTATCGTATTCCTCGCCGGACCCTATGGCCCATCCATTGTCCCCGAGGTAGCCTTCGTCCCACCAGCCGTCAAGTATACTGAGGCTCAAAGCGCCGTTTGCCGCTGCCTTCATGCCGGAGGTGCCGCAGGCTTCAAGAGGGCGCCTGGGATTATTCAGCCACACATCAGCCCCTTGAACCATGTAACGCGCAATGTTGATGTCATAGTCTTCTATGAACACAATGCGGCCCCTGAAAGGCTCCTCTTTGATCATCTGGATTATGGTCCTGATCAATTGCTTCCCGGCGTCATCCGCGGGGTGGGCCTTACCCGCAAAAATAAGTTGAACGGGTCTACCCGTTTTGGTCAGAATGGCAGCGAGCCTGTCTGGGTCTCTGAAAAGCAGCGTAGCCCTTTTATAGGTGGCGAATCTTCTGGCAAAACATATTGTCAGGGCTTCCGGGTTCAGCACGTTTTCCGCTGAGTCAATTTCATGCGCTGAAGCGTTCCTGCCCTTGAGTTGTTTAATGAGTCTTCTTCTTGCAAAGTACACCAGCCGTGTTCTGCAGCGTTCCCGGGTCCTCCATAATTCGGTATCCGGTATTGTCAGGGCGCGCTGCCATACTTTTTCATTGTCGGGGTCCTCAGTCCATCCCGGTCCCAGGTAACGGTCATATATCTTGAGCAAATCTCTGGAGACATAAGACGGGATGTGGACTCCATTGGTGACGTATCCGATTGGAACGTCCAGTCTGTCGAGATGAGGCCACACCAGACTCCACATGTCTCTGGCCACCCGTCCGTGAAGCCTGCTTACCCCATTAGCCCTCGATGACAGTCGCAGTCCCAGGACGGGCATCCAGAAACCCTCCGTGGCGTCATCGGGCCGACGTCTGCCCAACTCCAGAAACTTGTGGAAACGGCCACCGATACGCTCGACTTCACGCCTGAAATATTTTTCCATCAATGCGGTGTCAAAAACGTCGTTTCCGGCCGGGACCGGTGTATGCACCGTCAATATGCTCTGACTCTTGACCATAAAACTGGCTTCATCGAAACTCAGATGTTTTTCTTCCACGAAGTATCTGACTCTCTCCAGCAATGTGAAGGCGGCATGACCCTCATTGAGGTGAAACACCGACGGCTCAATCCCCAGGGCGTTCAGGGCGCGACTTCCACCAACTCCCAGAAGGATCTCCTGCCTTATTCTCATTTCATTGTCGCCGCCATAGAGTCGGGAAGTGACCGAACGCATTTTGGGAGAATTTTCGGGAATGTCGGCGTCGAGGAGGTAAAGGGGTATCCTGCCCACATTGATTTTCAGTATCCTGAAATAAAGTGGTTCGCCTGCCAAGTCAACGGAGAGTATTATAGTGGCGCCTGTTGAGTCGGTTTGTTTCTCGAGTGGCAACGTGTCGAACTCAGTCCGGGGGTAAACTTCCTGTTGCCAGCCATCCGCAGCCAGTTTTTGATGAAAATATCCTTCCTGGTACATGAGGCCGACTCCGACCAGGGGCACATTGAGGTCGCTGGCCGATTTGAGATGGTCTCCCGCGAGTAGTCCAAGCCCTCCGGAATAGACTGGTAAGCACTCCGTAACCCCGAATTCAAGCGAGTAATAGGCGATGGTAAAGTCAAGCGGGCGTTCCAATCTGTATGCGTAGCGCCTCGCGCTGGTCATGTAGTCCCTGAACTTTTCATACAGTTTGTGAGTATGAGCGCGGTAACCTTCATCGGCTTTTATCTGGCCAAGTCGTGCGCTGGACAGTCTAATGAGCGTTTGTAGCGGATTATGGTTGGATTCGCGCCACAGTTTTTCATCAAGGTGATCAAACAGTTCCACAACATCCATGTTCCATGAGAACCAGAGGTTGCTCGCGATCTCCTTGAGGTATTGCAGATCGCCTGTCATCGGAGGCACAACGATGTATTTTCTTAGTGTCATTAAAGAATCCCTGGGAAAATTATTTCTTGTGTGTTTCAGCGCGCTGAACCGTAGCGTAAAAATTATTGCGTGTTTGTTATTCAGCTCAGTCCGGCCTGAAACGGCTTGTTTCAATATATACCGAACGATGAATTTAGGCAAAGACATCGACGCCGGCGCATGTAGAACTTGCCAAAATGAGCGTACCTAATTAAAATCATGAACGTCAAGGACTCTAAACAAGACAAAAGTTAAAAATTCTGTCTAAAAAGTTGACTTCCAATTTGCGGATGAGTAAGCATGTTGCATACAAAATGAGACATGTTGTGAGCGCGAGCGCTATCGAGTTGCGGTGGGCGCCGGACAATGACGAAACCACCCTTCAAGAGCTTGATCAAAAACCAGTTCGTGTTATAAAAAACCTATTCAGCTCAGGGATTTGGGCCTGATCTCATCCCTCCAAGAAAAGGACTAACTAATGGCCGGTTCCGAGATCCTACAAGACAAGCTTATTCTGGCGGTAGATGACGAAGAGGATGTTCTGGACATTATCGAAGAAGAACTCTCCGAGTCTGCAAACGTAACCCTTCACAGGGCCACGACGTTCGAGAAAGCGCAGCAATATCTGGTGTCTTACACGTATGACCTGGTCATACTGGACATTATGGGGGTTCGTGGGTTTGACCTTTTGCAAATAGCTAACAACGCCGGATTTCCCACCGTCATGCTCACAGCGCATGCGTTCACTCCTGAAGCGTTGAAGAAGTCTATTGAACTGGGAGCTCGCGCCTATTTACCCAAAGAGAAATTGGGCTCTCTGGTGCCGTTTTTAGAGGACGTGCTCAAGCTGAACTACAATTCCGCCTGGAAGAAAGCGCTGGACAGCGTTGGCTCGCTTTTCAACAAGAAGTTTGGTTCGGACTGGAGAAAGACTCAGGAAGATTTCTGGGAAGACTTCGAGAAAAAGATGTCCATCGACGAAGCCGCAATCTTAAAATAGCAGACTCTTGTCAACTCCGGGAGGCTGCAGACCATCAACGGTCCGGGAAAAGCCTTCTCTTGAGTCCATTCCGGTTTGCCGGACCAAAATCTGTTCATACGATTGGACAAGCTTGGGCGCATAAGCGCCCAATCCTGTTTTTTGACCCAAGTAATATCCGAGGAGTATCCTGATATGACAGATGTAGTAATAACGTCAGCTTGCCGTACCGCCATAGGAGCCTTTGGCGGCACACTCAGAGACATGCACGCATCCAGCATAATGGCTGTGCCAATGAAGGCAGCAATTGAACGCGCCGGAATTTCAGTCGATGTTGTGGACGATGTCCGATTCGGATGCTGTCTGAACCCGACGGACGCGATGAACGTCACAAGAATCGGAGCGCTTATCGCGGGTATTCCCGACAGTGTTCCGGCGGTCACCATCAACCGTGTGTGTATATCCGGGATGGAAGCCGTTCTATCCGGGGCGGCCATGATAAAGGCCGGCGACGCTGAAGTCATTCTTGCCGGCGGCGTTGAACACATGTCTGGTGTGCCTTACACGATAGAAAGGGCCCGTTGGGGTATCAGAATGGGAAATGACACCATTACCGACGCCATGACAACGGGGCTGCATTGCGGATCGCACATACTACCCTATCCGGCTGACGGACCGGTCGAATTCTTCAGGGGAAAGCCCTACATAATGGGACACACTGCCGAATTCGTAGCCCTGAAGCTCGGCATCACCCGTCAGGAACAGGATGAGATTGCCCTGAGAAGCCACAATAACGTGGAAAGAGCCACTAGGGACGGATCCTTCGCCGAAGAAATAGTTCCGATCACCATTCCTCAGAAAAAAGGTGATCCAAAAGTTTTTGACAAGGATGAACACTTCCGACCCGGATTGACGATGGAGGCTCTTACAAAACTTTCTCCTGCCTTCATTCCCAAAGCAGGAACGGTAACAGCGGGGAACGCATCCGGCATAAATGACGGCTCGGCCGCCCTCACACTTATGAGCCTGGAAAAGGCCAAAGCCATGGGAGTAAAGC
>CAZIVV010000183.1:0-3722 GCA_964542775.1 uncultured Desulfomonile sp. | reverse complement strand
GAGGTATCTCATTACTCCTGTCTCTGCATACTCAAGCTTTCCGAAGTTTCGCGACCAACACCAGTAAATCGATCCCGGTGTCATGGCGCAAAAGATCTCTGCCTTCTTCTGTGCCTGAACAAGCGTCTCATAGATCTTCTCATGATCCTGATCAAGCTTCTCTGCCATATATTCTGCTGTTAGTGTGGCGTCGATTAGCAATACCTTGATATCTCCAATCGTCGGATCAGAATTCCTGTCTCGGTTTATGATTTCTGGAGCCTGATTCTCTGTGACGTCTTCTTCCTTGTGATCAGCATGCTCCTGGGACGTCTCTGCCGCGCGAACAATAACGGCTTTCTCAACATCTCTTTTCAATCTCAATCTGCGATCATTTAACTGCTCAATTGTTCCATCCGATTCGAGCCTGTTGATCAGTTTCGCGAAAGTCGTAATGGGTATCCCGGTTTCTGTCTGGAGCGTATGTCGTGAAACCGGTTCCTGTGAATTCCTGAGCGTATCCAAGATCAATCCTGCCTGCTGATCCTGGTCCATGCTCTTAGGGGCCACATTATTTCGCGGTGCCTGATCCCGTGTCTTTGCGTGATCCTGAGTCTGTTCATGCTTCTCTGCCTTCAAACCTTCAACAAGAGCCTTGGCCAGAATGAATGCGTCGTCTTCATCCGCAAGCTGATTCAAACCTTCATTGCTTAGCCTTCCATCCAAAGCTGTCGCTGAATTGGTCTTCCGAGCGATCAGTTCTATCGCTCTATTCTGCATGGTGTCTGTGTAATAAAGATAAAAAACCTTGCAGGGTTGGGTTTGTCCAAGTCTCCATGATCTTCTGGATGCCTGCCTGAGCGTGAAAATGTTGTAGCCTGTCTGGAAGAACACGATAGTCGTATAGGAATACAGATCCAATCCTGTCTTTACTATCTCCGGATTGCATATCAGACAATCATTATCCTGAGCGTTCTCCTTGATCCATTGTTCCCGTTTCTCCGGTTTAACATTCGATCTCAATATGGCTACGTTTAATCCCGCTTCCTGTAACTTCTCCTGGAGTCTGGGCTGAATGTCTCGGCTTGAAGTAAACTGGCAATACACAAGCGTCTTCGATCCGCATGCCTTTGCCTCAAGAGCGATCTCGACAAGCTTCTCTTCTTTGGGAAATGTCAATCTGGAATCCAGATTCGGTACTTGAACAAACTGTCCTTGCTCAAGCTCGATGCAAGTATTGTCAAAAGGTTTATCCGGATACGCCAGAAGATTGATCAAAAGCTTGGCTAGCATGCGTTTGTTGCCTCGCGCCAGATCCTGAGCTACTGCATGCTTTAACTCACTCTCCAATACCTTGTAGGCAACTTCCTGCTCCGGGCTCATGTCAACGCTTATGGGTTTCTCTTCAAGCGGTGGAAGATCCGCTGCCAGATCATCAAGCTGTAAATACAATCCATTCCCGAGTAAAAAATCCGTGAACAATTCTGGTGATATTCCCGGTTTTTCCTGCCATGTGCCTTTGTTCGTATTGCCTTTTGATCTCTTGTTGCTCGATCCGTCTCCTTGATAATCTCTGGTTATCTGTTCCCTGACCCCATACTGCGCAATGAAAGATTTAGTGTTGCTATACGTGTAGCCTCGAGCCTTCATCTGATTGGGCAATACTCTCCATAGCAGGTAATACAGATGAGTCGCATATCCGCCAATCAATGTGCCTGTCAGAAGTATCTTGTTCTCGGATATTGAAGCGAGTGATCCCAGAGAATTGCCTTGAGCAGAATCCTGAGCCTTATACTCATGGGCTTCATCTATAATCAGATAATCGAGCCTTGCGTGTCTCTTCTTGAGATAATCCGCAAGAGCATATTTCCTGTTCCGCTTGTTGTCAGCTGTCCATAAGGCTGCCTTGCATTTTGGACAGAACATCCTGTTTCGCTCAAGCGTATCAGGACCAACAAAAAATTCATTGCCTTTGGAATCCGTCCTTGTAATGTAAGAAAAGCAATCTGGACAAAGACATGTGCTGATCTCCGACAATACCTTTTCCTTGGATATCCTGTCGTAAATCCATCTCTGCTCTTTCTTTATCCTGCATGCGTTTCGCCAGAGATAGCTTAACTTTGCAGTTTCTTTCGACAACACATACCAAAGCGTTTGCTTTCCGGTAGGCAATTCTCTTATGAGTCTGTCGCAATCCTGCAGGCTCTTGATAATCACGGCTACGGAATTGGGTCTGGTTTCGTGTATCTCGCGCACCCATTTTTCCTGCAAGTGACTTGGGCATAAAACCAGAATTTTCGATCCATCTTCCGGAATCAAGGATCCAATCAACGTTTTTCCTGTTCCCATTTCTCCAATCACGAAACATGCCTTCTGTCTCTTCAAGGCTCTTCTACTGGCTTCTATAACTCGAGCCTGAGCGTCAAAAGGTTTTCTGAGCGAGTCGAATACCGGTGTAATCTCTTCATTGGGTAGCAATGGTCGTGTGCCTGTCTCGACACGTCTTAAGATCTCCTGCTTGTTCAATGCAATGTATTCAGAAAGATTCATGAGTACCCCCAGTTGGCCAGACACACAGTTTCCTGCGTGTCTGCATGTTTCACGATATGGATAAAAGGTTTCTGGCTTCTCTGAGCCTGTAGAAGAAATGATCTTTGTAATGATCCGAAAAGGTTGATCCGAAGCAGACCACACAAGCTGCGTTTGGAGATAGAATCCTGATTGTTCCGTTTTCACATCTCAACGTTCCCAGTCTGGTTTCCGCAAAGATTGTCGCTCCATGCCTGTGGAGCCTCCATGCATGCCTCAAACTTCCGGGCTTTTTTACGTTGGTCAAGTGAAGATTCGCCAGATCGCAATCTGCGCCATGTGACAAACTTGTCTGTTTCATAGCTCTCTCCTTGAAAAAATATGGTCCAAGTCTGTCATTTTTTAATTAATGTGGCAAATCAGAAATAATGTATAAACATTTAATATTAAGATATTATAGTGTGACTAAACCTCAAGATGGTCCGGGCCAGGATCGGACCTCAAAATTTGTCCTAGTTTTCGGGATTGGAAAAACGGCTGGATTTGAGTACGGATTCTTCGGGAAGATATCGGCTGAAAATGGAGCTGCAGTCGTATGGCCATGATGTTCAGTTACAATAAGTAAAATAATAAACCATAGCGCAAATAATTATTGTCTAGGCTTATAAAGTCATATACCGTTTGATCAAGCAATGTTTTTCACACAAGGGACAGGGTGAAAGGATCACAAAATGATCCGCCGGCATTTTGGAACACCGGAACCTCAGACAGAATTGCCAAAAAAAAGGGGGGAAAATCGGCACTAAAAACGCCATTGGCCGTTTCTTTTTCACTCTGCTCGGAGCGCTCGCCGAGATGGAACGAGCCCTCATCTCCGAAAGAACACGGGACGCCCTGCAAAAGAAAATGCGTGATGGCCGTCAGGTCTCCTGGTCCCACAACTTAGAGCTGTGAACCCGTCTGAACACATGGCGCTACTTATGGACGGGGAAGAAATTGTAGGCGCCAAACAGGACAGAGCCCTCAATACCACCGTATTACTGGCGCCAAAATCCAGAACAATGATCCCCGTGTCCTGCGTGGAAATGGGCAGATGGCATTATTCCAGTGAGAATTTCGAAAGTCGCTCAAGGACCATGAACGCTGACATGCTCAAATCAAAGTCCATTTCGGTCAACGAACACCTCAACTGATCCGGAAAATTCAAAGCGGAT
>CAZIVV010000182.1:0-104494 GCA_964542775.1 uncultured Desulfomonile sp. | reverse complement strand
GATGATCTTCATGCTCCTGATGATACTAGCTCTGCCTTATCTGATAGCTTCCGAATGGTTAAGTGTTTTTTACACTATAAACTATTACATACTTGCCGCTTTGGGAGTTCAACTCCTGGTTGGATATTGCGGCCAGATAACGCTTGGTCATGCCGCTTTTGTCGCAGTAGGCGGCTATACCAGCGCCATGATGGTCCTGTTCATTCCGTGGCCTGAGTTCATCCTGGATGCAGGCCTGGCATACCCAATAAGCATAATATGCGCGGGATTTACAGCGGCAATATGGTCGGTGCTTTTTGGACTGCCTTCTGCGAGGGTAAAAGGTTTCTATTTGATCATGACGACCATGGCGGCCCAGTGGATAACTGTTCCCTTGGTCATCACCCAGTACGTTAGTCAGATTGGTGGCAGGGGCCAGTCTTTTGCTCTACCTCCGGGACTGATTAAAATAGGTCCCTGGACCATTGATGATGACATTAAGATTTACTATTTCTCGGCGGCTCTTGTTATTTTATGCATGCTGGCAATGGGTAATCTGCTCAGGTCAAAAGTGGGCCGGGCCTGGATTGCGATCAGGGACAACGACATAGCGGCTGAGACCATGGGTGTTAACATAGTGGCCTACAAGTTACTGGCTTTTTTTGTAGCCGGTTTCTTCGCAGGAATCGCCGGGGCTTTCTGGATCAGCGCTCTGTTCTTCGTCAGTCCGGAACATTATGAGTGGTTTTACTCTCTACTATGGGTAGGCATAATTCTGATCGGAGGAGTGGGTAGTCTCCAGGGAATAGTTTTCGGCTCAGCGTTTGTCGTAATCATATTCAAACTTCTCGAAATGAGTGTGCTTGGTGTTTCAGATATTGTTATGACGTCGTATCCCGAGATCGGATGGGTAACGACAAAGATCATATTTTTCAAGGAGTCCGCATTCGGTCTGGCAATCATATTCTTTCTCATATATGAACCAAACGGGTTGAGTTACAGATACTGGCAGTTGAAAAACTACTTTAACCTGTGGCCATTTTCTTACACTGGAAAATAGTAACGGCTTCTCGTCACGAGGGGGACGAGGGTCGTTGAAGTCAGGTGGTACAATCTTTCACTACAAACCAGGAGGTTTATTATGAGTAAGAGGACTTTGTTTTTGGGCCTGTTATTCACCCTGATTTGCTCAGTCGCTTATGGAGCGGACGAGATCAAGATCGGTTCCATAAACGATCTCACTGGAGCAACTTCAGACGTGGGTAAGGATGCAGCGTTGGGTGTCAGGGAATGTGTAACATTCATCAATGACAACGGAGGCATAAACGGAAAGAAAATAAAACTATTTCTTTTCGATTACGGTTACCGGGTTCCTGAAGCTATAACCATTTACAAGCGTTTCAGGGACTCTGACAAAATCCAGTTGCTGCTCCAGTGGGGAACAGGCGACACGGAAGCCTTATCTCCGACAGTTAACAAGGACAAAATGGTCACGATATCTGATTCACTGTCCGGCCATCTGTGCGATCCATCAAAAACCCCTTACAATTTCATCTACAGCACAGATTATTCGACAAACGCCAGGGCGGCGCTAACCTCATGGTACGAGAAAGTCTGGCTCAAGAGTGACAAGTGGAAAGAATTAAGGGAAAAAGGGACAAAACCCAAGCTCGTGTGCTTCTACATGTTTGCCTCTCCTTATTCTAGCGCCCCGATTAGAGCGATCAAAGATCAGGCACAGCTTCTGGGGATCGAGGTTGTCAAGGACCAGGACGTCTCACTGACAGCTCTGGATGCTAAAAGCCAGGTTCTGGCGGCTAAGGAGACTGGAGCAAATGTGGTATGGCATGGTAACACGGCCATGTCTGTCGCCACCGCTATCAAAGACGCCTATGCTCTCAAATTTGAAGCTGATCACTTGACCAACAACTGGGGTCTCGATAAAAACCTTCTCAGAATCACCGGCAAAGCGGGAGAGGGAACAATAGGCGCTGCCTCGTGCGCATTCCTGGAAATGGATGAGCCGATGCTGGATAAAGTAAGGGAATACGCCAGGAAGGTTAATCCTGGTGTTTCGGAGGACAGAAGAGATATCCGGACAGTACAGGGATGGTTGAAAGTCGCATTGGCAGTTGCCGGATTAGAGATTGCAGACAAGAAGGGGAAAATGGATGGGCCGTCGATCAAGGCGTCTCTTGAGTCCTTAAGAGACTGGTATCCCTTCAACACCAAGAACGCCCTTGGAGTAGGCCCGTACACTATCACTGACAAGGACCACAGACCGACCTCAGTCGCCACCCTGTATACCATTAAGGATGGCAAGATAGTGCTGTTTGACAAAGTGGACATGAAGGAGAAATTCCCACAAGAATGGCCAAAGTGGCTTGGTTGGTAATCACATGCTGGGGGCGTCAGACGCCCCCACTTGCCTGAGCTATATACTTGCAGAGGTTCGCAAAAATGCCTGGAAGGGGAGTTCGTCGTGGCTGAAAACAATAGCATTCTAAAGTTAAACAACATTGAGGTCAGGTATCACGAAGTCATCCTGGTGCTCAAGGGAGTGTCCATAGAGGTTCCTCAAGGTAGTATTGTGGCCCTGCTTGGCGCTAACGGAGCCGGAAAAAGCACGACACTTAAAGCTATATCCGGACTGCTTAATCATGAGGACGGGCAAGTAACTGATGGAAGTATAGAGTTTATGGGAGAAAGAATCCATAAACTACCGGCAGAGCAAATATCAAAAAGGGGCATATTTCAGATTATAGAGGGTCGACGAGTTTTTGAACACCTCACGGTCGAAGAGAATCTCACCGTAGGTGGTCACCTCAGACCAGGTGGTCTCAAGGAAAGACTCGACATGGTCTACCACTATTTTAGGCGACTCAAAGAACGCCGAAATGTTCAGGCTGGTTTCATCAGTGGTGGTGAGCAGCAGATGTGCGTCATAGGTAGAGCAATGATGGCCCAGCCAAAGCTGATGCTTCTGGATGAGCCTTCCATGGGGTTAGCCCCTCTACTAATCAAAGAGATATTTGAAATAATTCAACGACTCAACAAGGAGGAGAAGATCCCCATCCTGCTTGTTGAACAGAATGTGAAACTAGCCCTGACTGTAGCTCCATACGCTTACGTTATGGAAAACGGCAGGATAGTGATGGATGACACATCAGAAAAGCTTAAGGAAAACCCTGACATCCGCGATTTTTATCTGGGTCTCACGGACGTTGGCGGGCGTAAGAGTTTTCGTGAAATAAAGCATTACAAGCGACGTAAGAGATGGCTCTCATAGATTGCCCCAAACTCTGGAGGAAAAACGATGGAGAAATCGGCTTTTGTTGCGATGACCTGCTTTATCGCCATTGCATTTGTGACAGCGCCTGTTTTGGCTTTGGAGGCTCCTGTCATTACACTGGAGAGAGTTGATGTTGCAAGTATTCAACCCTTTTTTGTCAAGCCACGGATAGAATTCAAGAGTGAAAAAGAACCTGGAAAGGAACTGGCGGCGGGGGCAATACTGAACCTTGCCTACATTTTCAACATAAAGAATCCGAATAAAGAACCGCTGATGCTCGACGAAATGACTTTCACCACACTGTTTGAGGGTTTTGAGGTCAACACGGCTTTTTACTATGAAGATTCATGGATTCCCGGAGGAAAAACCAATCAGGTTCGAGTTGTCGTGACGAACGAGACTCTTCCCACAATAGGGAGCCTGAGTGTTGGGGCTGGTAACGTGGAAAAGCTCAAGGAAATGAAGGTTGGGGCTGGCGCAATTGCCAAGAAATGGTGGGATTCTATCGGCGACTTCTCCTTTCCAATCGAGGTTGTAGGCGGAACTGCGCTCTTCAAAACAGAAAAAGATAAAGAAATTCGATCAGTTTTTGTCGGCAAGTTTCAAAGGTAAACAGTAGCCATTGTTTCGAGGCGCAGGCCTGTTGTCTTAACTATCATTATAAATTACTATATGAGCGGTCCTTTTTGGGCCGCTTTTTTTAACAGATCCATTAAAAGTTCAAACGGGGGATATCTTTCAAAGACCTCTCAACGCCATGAAAGAACAAAATATGCCAGAAATGAAACACCAGGCTGTGATTGATGAAATAGCTGCCCTGTGCGAGGAAATCCGCAGACACGACAATTTGTATTACAACCTGGATTCTCCTGAAATTAGCGACTCTGATTATGACAGACTGTTCAGGAGATTGCTTGATCTTGAAGCTCGTTACCCTGAACTGGTTACCACGGATTCGCCTTCACAGAGGGTTGGTGGAATTCCACTGGAGAAGTTCGAGCAGGTCCGACATGCAATTCCGATGATGTCCCTGTCAAATATCTTTGAACATGCAGAACTTCTGGAATTTGACCAACGGGTGCGTAAATCTCTGAATCGCTCATCGGATCTTGAATACGTAGTTGAGCCCAAACTGGATGGAGTTGCCGTAGAGCTTGTGTACGAAAACGGAACCCTGGTTCACGCTTCCACACGCGGAGATGGTGAAAACGGAGAAGATGTGACCCAGAACATCAAAACCATAAAAGTCATACCACTGAAGCTGAACCTGAAGGAGGACCTTTCAAATATTGGCCTTATAGACGTCAGGGGAGAAGTGTTCATGAATCGGGCTGATTTTGACAAGATTAACCGCGAGCGAGACGATCTTGGGCTGCCTTCGTTTGCCAACCCCCGCAACGCGTCAGCTGGATCTATAAGGCAACTTGATCCCAAGATAACCGCTAAACGGCCCCTCAAGTTCCTGGCCTATGGAGTAGGTCGTCTGTCTGGATTTAATCCTCAGACACACTCGGAACTGCTCCAGGTTCTCGTCAGACTTGGTGTCCCCGGAAACCTGGCGCACACCCGTATTTGCAGGAACGTAGATGCTGTTTGGGAATATTTCAATGAACTTTCGGCCTTAAGGCAGAGCCTGGCATTTGAAATAGATGGCGCCGTAATAAAAGTAAACTCTCTGGCGGATCAGTCCATTCTGGGGGTTAAGACAAGATCGCCGCGATGGGCGGTAGCTTTCAAATTTGAACCACTTCAGGCGATTACAAGGATTCTTCGAATAGAGGTCGGAGTAGGGCGCACTGGCACACTTACCCCTGTAGCAATCATGGAGCCTGTGAGTGTTGGGGGTGTAACTGTTAGCCGCGCTACATTGCATAATCAGGATGAAATAGACAGAAAGGACGTCCGGGAAGGGGATACAGTTGTAATTCAGAGGGCTGGAGACGTGATTCCCGAAGTTGTGAAAGTCCTCAAGGAATTGCGCGATTCAGGAAGTCAACCGTACTCGCTTCCAGACGAATGCCCGGTTTGTGGCTCTATGGCAGTTCGACTGGACGGTCAGGCTGCAAAGAGATGCATGAATTCCCTGTGTTCTGCCCGCATCAAAGAAACCCTAAAACATTTCGCTTCCAGAAATGCCATGGACATCGAGGGAATGGGATCAAAAGTCATTGACCAGCTGGTTGATTCCGGTCTCGTGACCAGTCCTGCTGATATATACTCATTGACCGTCGATCAGCTTGCTTCTCTTGAAAGGCTGGCAGAAAAGTCGGCTTCAAATTTGGTCGGCGCCATCGAAAAATCCAAGACGCCAACGTTTCAGAAATTTCTTTTCAGTCTCGGAATACCGCTGGTTGGAGAATACATCGCCAAACTGCTAGTCACCTCGTACGGTTCTATTGAGGAGCTGGCTTCCAAAACTCGTGAAGAATTGACCAGAATACCGGGAATAGGTCCAGAGGTGGCTCAGAGTGTAACGCGTTTCTTCGGTGAGCCTCACAATATCGAGATGATAGAGAAACTGTTCGCCTCTGGCGTGACTCCTGAAGGGCCTGGGGTCGAGCATAGCCCGTCCAAAAGCCAGATAAAGGCAAAAATATTTGTTTTCACAGGTTCTCTCAACATTCCAAGGAATGAGGCCAAGCGGTTAGTGGAGAACCTGGGGGGCGTGGTTGCTGGAACGGTGAGTCGTAAAACGGATTTTCTGGTCGCTGGGGATGATCCAGGATCGAAAATTGACAAAGCCGCGACACTCGGGGTCACGGTCCTGTCGGAAGACCAGTTCAAAGCTATGCTAAATTTGTGATCACACAGAACCTGTTGAGATTCAATCTGACGTGGATAGTTCACTAACTGGCTCCATCGCAGATTCTTGCATTGGAGAACGTTTGGGAGGATTTAAGGTGGTTTCTGTAATCAGAAAGAGGCTGGTGGTTTCAGGTAGGGTTCAGGGCGTCTCTTTTCGCGCTCACGCCCGTTCGGCTGCACGTAAAATGGGAGCTAAAGGCTGGGTTAGAAACTGTCCGGACGGAACTGTTGAGGCTGTCGTGGAAGGGGAAACTCAGATAGTCAATTCGGTTTTGGCATGGTTCAGAAAAGGTTCGCCATTCAGTAGGGTTGACAACATCAGAATAACCGATGAGAATCCCTCCGGAGAATTTGACGATTTTCAAATTATTTTCGACAGACAGGAATTCGGGCATGGTAGATAGGCTTAAGACGATCAAGATCCTGTTATTATTGGCTTTGATAATTGCAATGACAAATTCACGCTGTTTGGCTCAAAACAAGTGTTCGGCAATCATGATAGATCTGGTTTTTGGTGAACCGGTTACCATGGAACAGGCCTTGGACGACATGGCTTCGTCTCGAATAGTCTACCTTGGTGAACACCACACAATTGCTCGTCATCACAGCTTTCAGCTAGACATAATAAAGGGTCTGGCCCAAAGGGGAATCAGTCTAGCCATCGGTATGGAAATGTTCTCGATTGAACATCGAAGCGCGTTGAATCAGTGGATGCAGGAAGGCTCAGGCATTGATGAACTGGCCAAAAGGCTGGGACCTGAAAGATGGAACAACCTCAAGGATTACGCTGAGATCCTAAAGTACGCTGTTGAGATAAAGGCTCCCTTGATAGGCCTAAACGCGCCGGACGCGCTTGTGCGAAAGGTTGCGAGACAAGGACTCGAAGGTTTATCAGATGCCGAGCGCAAAGATATCCCATCCGATTTAACGGATATCAACCCTCAATATGAGAAACTGCTGCGCCTGAAATTGCGGGTGCATAAATCGTTTCAAACCAGGAAACTGGACAGCATCATACTCGCGCAGGCGCTCAGGGATGCAGTCATGGCCAAATCCATAGTTGAATTCCTGAATTCTGAATCTGGATCCGGGAAAACCATGGTAGTGATTGCGGGTGGGGGCCACTTGAACTACGGCTTCGGGATTCCCGAAAGAGTAAGCAGGCATCTGGACGTCCGACACAGAATAGCGTTACCGTCTGAAAGTGGGGAACTGGTACTTTCGGAGCATGAACTGAGGCATGCGGCGCCTCTGGAAATTACTCATGAAGATTTGAGCTTCATCAGGAACAGGATTGCGGACTATCTTAGCGTGTTGCCGCTGAGAGACGAGGATGCACCGGCGCTCACGCCGGAAGTGATTCAGGCGGGATTGATGTAGATATCAAAATATTTTCTATTGTAGACATGGATATTACGGCGCATTAAGCTGTACTGAACAATCTGTGATACCAAATCAGGAGCTTGTAAATGGTAAAATATGAAGAGACGGCGTGGCTTCCAGGGATGTTGACAACTGCGGTTGGTAGCCTACCTCATACAAACGCAACGGAGGCGGTAGATCTTATTTTCAGGTCTCTATCCCAGGCTCCTCATGCGCCACAGCTTTCGAGGGCAGATCCGCGTGAACAGATGTGGATACAGTTCTCAGAAAATTTGCCCAGATTTGTTGTGGATCTGGAAAAACTTTCATATTATTTCGATACCTCTGGGGATCCCGAATCTGACGTGGAGCTGTTCTTTTCACGATATCTCGATGTAATAGACGGCGGAAAACCGGATGATTTTTTTGTGAGCCATGATTATGGACAAGGCATTCACGTTATGCTCGACCGCCTTGCATCTTCTGGTGAAGTAAAAAAATTCATCAAGGTTCAGGTCACCGGCCCTTTGAGTTTTTCTCTGACAGTAACTGACGAGAAACGTAAGCCCATATTTTATCATCCTTTATTCAGGGATGTAGCTGTTAAGGCCATGGGGCTCAAAGCAATATGGCTGATTGAAAAGTTCAGACCCTATGCGGAAAACATCATAGTATTCCTGGATGAACCAAGCATGAGCGCCTATGGGTCTTCTGCTTTCCTGGGTGTGTCGGCATCCGATGTGACAGAGGCTCTGGACGACGTTATATCCATGGTGTCTGGCAGGGGGGGGCTTGCGGCTGTCCACTGCTGCGGAAATACCGATTGGGGACTACTCATGGACAGTTCGATAAGGGTCATAAATTTTGACGCCGTAGATTACATGGATTCGCTGGCAATATACCCCAAAAAACTCAATGAATTTTTGGAAAAGGGTGGAGTTTTAGCATGGGGGGCTGTAGCGAACACTCCGTTGGTGATGCAGGAAGATTTCAACACAGTCATTAAAAGGATCAGGGACGGAGTGGATCTACTCGTAAGCAAAGGCGTGTCCCGTTCAGCTCTGACGGAACGACTAATAATTACACCGGCTTGTGGTTGCGCAGGCCTCAAGTTGAATGAAACGGAACATGCCTACAAAATTATGAAAGAGTTGGATTCGAGAACGATATCAGATATATTTTGATGTCTGACGAATCACATCCGATTGTGTGATGCGCCATCGAAGAGTTACAGTGTGACAAGACATTAGAAAATAAAGATTCTCTATCGCTTAGAAAGGATTTCATATGGGTATCAGATTGGCAGTGGCAGGTAAGGGTGGGGTTGGAAAAACATCTATCACAGCTTTGATAATTAAAGCGCTTGCAGAGGCCGGCAAGAAACCCCTGTTAGCCATTGACGCGGACTCAAATTCAAATCTGCATGAAGTCCTTGGTGTTAGAGAACCGAAAAGTGTAGGCTGCATACGGGAAGACGCCAGAAGGATGGGCGAGGACATACCGGGTGGTATGACACGTGACAGATTCATGGATTATCAGATCCAAGCGTCGCTCGAGGAAACCAAAGACCTGGATTTCCTTTCAATGGGAAGACCCGAAGGCCCAGGATGCTATTGTATGGCAAACAACATCCTGCGTGACGTAATCTCAAGGTTAACGGGAAACTACGTCTTCGTCGTCATTGACAATGAAGCAGGCATGGAGCACCTCTCAAGACGAACCGAAGAAGAAGTGGATCACCTGTTTATCGTTTCTGACGCCTCGCCCCGAGCGCTCAGGACGATTGGCCGTATTGTCGAGCTAATCAATGAAATGGAAGGTCGAGTACACAATCAACACATAGTCCTCAGTAGGGTAAAAGGATCTCTGGATGATTTGCCCGAGAGCACCAGAAAGGAGATTGACGCGCTTCCGCAGAAACCTCTGGCTATAATTCCGTATGACGAGGACCTTATTGATCTCGATCTGGCTGGAGAGCCATTGGTAAAAATATCATCAGACGCTGTCTCCTTTGTCGCAGTCCGGACAATGTTGAAAAACCTCGGATTACTTGATTAAGATTCACCCTGTTTGCCGCCGAACTCTCCTGCTACCGGATAGCCGCAATAAAGCAGCGTGAGGGTAAAAATTCAGAAGTTGGCGCCACAATTACTTAAGGCCCAACTTCTGACAGGAATTCCCGGTCCTGTTCATACAACTCCCTGTCACATTATCCAACGCCGAATGGGTCCTTTTTTTCATCCCGTTCAAGCCGGTCCAAATATATTCAAAATAACCATCCGGTTATGGAACAAACAACAGATTCCGATGTCTTACATCTAAAGGTTAAATAATATTTATAACTACATGTATGGATAGGGTAGTTATTGCTTTGATGATCACTAATTGCCAGGAATGGGCTAGCGTCCGTCGAATTGTCAACTGGCTGGAAGCAAAGAAGATAATGGTTTTTACAAAAACCTTCATGAGTAAATTAGACGTTTTTTTCGTGAACAACAAACAGAATGAACTCAGGATGTAACATTAAAAAGTAGATATAACATCTTTTAATAATGACTAAAACTTGACTTCAAGTGTAATCTGTTCTATTTCTTGAGTCGATTTATAGAAAGGGGATTTACCAGATGATAGAGGCTTTTGCCGTTAATTTGCCGGGGCCGGGCGTTACTGATCAGAGTATTTGGGCGATTATAGCTGGCGCAGGCTGGGTAGTTAAAGGCGTGATGCTAACTTTGCTGGCTTTCTCGATAGTGTGTTGGGGGATAATTCTAACCAAGGCTATAGCATTGTCGAGAGCCAGAAAACACACACAGCTTTTTTTTGACGCATTCAGGGAATCGAGGAAATTTTCACTGCTTTACGCAGAGGCAAAACAGTTTACTTTCAGCCCGCTAGCTCACGTTTTCAAAGCTGGATACGCCGAATTGACAAGGATTTCCAAAATACAGTCAGCGGCCCAGAAAGCCTCATCGGATTCGGCTGGTGAACCCGAATATGAACGCACCGGAATGGACAATATAACGAGATCTCTTCAACAGGCGGTGACAGCAGAACGCGCCAGGCTTGAAAGAGGAGTCAATTTTCTGGCGACGACTGGATCGTCAGCTCCCTTCATAGGACTGTTCGGGACTGTGTGGGGAATAATGGAATCTTTCAGGAGCATTGGTGTAATGAAGAGCGCGTCGCTCGCGGTGGTAGCGCCTGGCATCGCTGAAGCGCTGATAGCGACTGCCGCCGGTCTTGCAGCAGCTATACCCGCCGTCGTTTTTTACAACTATTTTCTTGGAAGGATCAATACGATCTCTACTGAGATGGATAACTTTGCCTCCGAACTAATTAACATAATAGAAAGGGTTTACTGGAAGCGGAAGTAAATCCCCGGCTGCCAAGCCACGGAGATGGAAATGGCTTTTAGCATGAACAGGCAATCACGGGCCCCGATGGCTGACATAAATGTCACCCCATTGGTCGACGTAATGCTCGTGTTGCTAATTATATTTATGGTTACAGCCCCTATGCTTCAGGAAGGTGTGTCTGTAGAACTGCCCCAGGCCAAAGGAACGCCACTGGAGAAGGTTCAGCAGAATGACGAAGTTATCATTTCGGTCTCCGGAAACGGTGATCTATTCGTCAATGAAACCCGCACTACGGAAGCTCAGTTGGCTGATGTAATCCTTCAGTCGCTTAAAGACAGACCCTCAAGGGAGGTTTTCCTCAGAGCGGATAAGAATGTGCCTTACGGCACTGTTGTTCGAATCATGGGAAATCTGAAGACAGCGGGAGTTAGTAATCTTGGTATGATCACAACTCCACAAGAGGAATCTAGCGGAGCGAGATGATTTCGGAGCTGTTAAAATCAGAACGAATGGCCTCCAATTCGATGATGCTTGTTTCCGGTGGTCTCCATTTGGCTGTTTTGGTGATCATCATTATAATGTCATATTCGTCGACAAGCCGTCCCAAAGTAATGGGTCCGCTAGTTACCAATGTCAAACTCATTGAATCAGGAACCTCCCAGATTGAATTGGCCCGTCCGGGAAATTCCATCTTAGAGCCGTCTATAACTCCAATTGCCAGGGAATTTACCGAACCGGCGACCGCGCACACGCCAAACCAGCCAAGTTTAGCCTCGTCATTCCAGGAAGCCAAACCAGGTCCAAATCTCCAGCTAAAGAAAAGAAAGAAACCTGCTCAGAAAGTTCAGGAACAAAAAACTGTGACCAACAAAAAGGAGCAGCCTCTAAAAGAGCCCGATAATTCTAAATACCTCGAAAAAAGGCTTACTGAGTTGCGCTCCAGGGTCAATGATAAAAAGACCGAGTCTCCTGCAACAGAGAGCGCAACCCGCAGTTTGGCCGCTTCACCGGGCAGAGCAGGTTCGTCAGGAGCAGACGCTGAGTTGCTACGTTGGTTTGAGTTAGTTAAAAACAGGGTAAATACTCATTGGTCATTGCTGGGGGATCAGACGAAACCGGACAGAATAACCGTCGTTGGTGTTCAGATCACTGATGATGGCAAGTTGCTGGATGCTTCCATAGATTCCAGTTCCGGAGACAGGCTTTTCGATAATTCTGCGCTTAGGGCTGTATTTCATGCTGCTCCGTTTCCTCCTGTTCCGCAGGATGTCAGTGAAAAAATCAAGAGGTCTGGGGGCTTGGCTCTAAGATTCACTCCGGGTGGGATGCAGTAATCCTGCTTCGCCTACGATACAGAGTCGCAAAAAAGTTTGGCTTTTTGAAGCCATTAAGTCTAGCAAAGCGCCAAAATGAAAAAAAATTATGACATATAGGCCCTACTCAACCCTCCTGTATATGACAGCTGTTGTCCTCATAGTCCTGTCATACATGAAACCGGAATTAGCATTTGCCAAGCTGATGATTGACGTGGACAATCCAAACATTGTCAAAATGCCAATAGCTGTTATGGATTTTACTTCTGACAACCCAGGCCCAATCAATGGCAAAGATCTGGCTGCCATCATTAAAAATGACCTCTTCATAACCGGAATCTTCCAGATTGTAGAGTGTTCACATTCATCCGTTTTCAACTCCTCAAACGACCCAAATTTTGATTACCTGGCCCAAGTGGGGGCGCAAGCCCTGGTCTCAGGAAGCTTTCATGTCCAAGGTGATCAACTGACTATCGAAGCCAAACTCTACGATGTGGCTCTAAAACGACTTGAGATGGGAAAGCGCTACTCCGCCAGGATTTCTGACCATCGCAAGATCATCCATCTGTTCAACGACAGGCTCATGGAAAAACTCACCGGCGTGCCAGGGTGCTTTTCCAGCAAAATAGCATTTGTCGGTGATTCCCAATCCCGTGAGCTCTTTTCCATGGATTATGATGGACACCACCTACAGCAACTGACCAGAACAGCAACCATCAACATGTCACCGGATTGGGCGCCGGATGGAAACAGCATCCTGTTTACGTCTTATGTGAACAGAAAACCAGACCTCTGGCTACTCAACCTGGCGACTATGCATCTAGGTCAGATACCCACAAAATCTGGCCTGAACGCCTCTGGTAGATTTTCTCCAGATGGTAATTTCATAGCCTTATCTATGAGTGTTAAATCAATACCTAAGTTATTTATTATAAATACCCAAGGTCACATACTAAAACAATTGACTAATGGTAGAGGAAATGATATCTCTCCCACATGGTCACCAGACTCTACGACCATAGCTTATGTGTCGGACCAGGCTGGGGCGCCACAGATATATATGATGCCCGTCAACGGCGGTGAAGCGAGAAGACTTACATTTGTGAGTAATTACAATACGGATCCTGACTGGTCACCGAGAGGAGACATGATCGCTTTCACTGCGAGGATAGATGGCCGCTTTCAGATATGTGTGATTAGGGTAGACGGGTCTGATTTCCGCGTATTGACGAGCCAGGGTTCCAATCAGGAGCCATCCTGGTCTCCAGATGGGCGGCTGATAGCTTTTTCATCGAACAGGGACGGAGCCAAGCGAATATACATAACGGACGCCAAAGGCTCAGTTCAGATTCCGGTATCCCCGATTACAGGGAAGAATCCGGCATGGTCTCGCAATAATGCTCGCTGAAAAGCGAATTTGCGACAAATAGGAGAGACAAATGCGAACCCGTTTAATAATGGTGATGTTCACAACACTTGTCATGGCGTTGATGGTTCTGGGCGGGTGCGCCAAAAAGATAGTCAAGCAGCAGGAAAGTCCGGTGTTTCCCGGATTAGGTGGTGGCGCTGTATCAGAAGCTGATATGCAAGGTGTACAATCAACCCTGCGAGTAGTCTACTTCGACTTTGACAAGTATGGTTTGTCACCGGAAGCTCAATCAGCGCTTCAATACAATGCTGAAGTCTTGAAAAAGAATCCTCAAATAAATGTCGTGGCTGAAGGGCATTGTGATGAAAGGGGAACAGCGGAGTATAACCTGGCATTGGGGGAACGTCGAGCGGGATCTGTAGCCGAATTTCTCTCCACGTTAGGGGTAGCTCCAAATCGTATGTCCACCGTTTCCTTCGGATCCGAACTTCCGGTTGATCCAGCCCACAATGAGGAAGCCTGGGCCAAGAATAGAAGGGTGTATCTGAGAGCAGGGAAATAAGGTTTCCTGTTTTGAGCTCAACCGCCATGGAAAAATTTACCAGAATGAAAAAACCATGAGAAAACACCTTCTAGCAACGACATTGATGCTGTCACTTCTATTATCGGGTTGCCTAACCAGAACATCCAATCCGAGTCTTCCATATGTGAAGCAGGCTAATTCGGCAGGTCCAACTGAGCAGGTTAGCACACAGGTAGCCACCAGAATTCAGGATCTGGAAACCGAAATGCAGAGGCTCAGAGATAAATTGGAGCGGTTGCAGTCAAATGGCCCGGAAGATAGAAGTGTTAGAGAGTTGCTGGATAGAGTAGGTCAAATCGAGAAGCAGATAGGGATAGAGACTTCAAAGAGATCTGGGGGGGATTCGTTTCCATCGCCTGCCGGCGCAGGTGGGCCATCTGCTTTAGCAGCTCAGTCCAGAGACGAAACAGTTCAGCAAAAGCTCCGACCAGTTAGTCTCGATCATTCCGATGACTCGGGTGACATTAAATCCGCTTCCGTAGCGCCAGAAGAAAAAGCCTACCGACAGGCATATTCCACTTTCAAAAGTGGAGCTCTTGAACAGGCTGTAACCCAGTTTGAAGATTATTTGCGGAAGAATCCGAAAAGCCAGCACGCCCCTAGCGCAATTTACTGGATAGGAGAAGCAAGGCTGGAGCAGGGTCGATTTGACGAGGCTGTCCTGCAATTTGACAGGGTCATAAAGGAATACCCAGGTTCTAAAAAAGAATTGAGCGCTCTGTACAAGCAGGGTCAGGCATTTGAAAAGATGGGGGATTCCAAGTCCGCCAAGATCATTTACCAGAAAATTGTCAAAGATAATCCGCACACAACCCAAGCCCGGCTCGCCGCAAGCCGAATAAAATCACTTGCAAGCGTAGAATAAAAAAAAGAGGCGTAACCAACGCCTCTTTTTACTCAACCCCTAAAATACTACTGATAAGATCCTGGAGCGGCAGGGTAGCCCTGCGGAGCCTGTCCCACTGGAGCGTACTGCATCGGCTGCTGTTGCTGATAGACCGGTTGGGCCTGCGCCTGAGGTGGATAATACTGTTGTTGTTGTGGCTGCCCATAAGACTGTGGTGAGGGCTGTTGCTGGTAAGCGGCTCCAGGAGAATATCCCTGATAACCGTAAGCGCCAGGCTGCTGGCCAGAATCATAAGCTCCAGGCTGTCCTCCCGGGATGTAGTTCACAGTTGGCTGCTGCTGCATCACGGGTTGCTGCTGCCCCTGTTGTTGCTGTTGCCCCATGGAGGCCGGACCTGAATAATAAGGATTGAAGTTGTATACAGGATTCCCTGACCACCAGGCTCTCATGTCCCCGACTGCCGTATTGTCTATGGCATCGCGACTCGATGATCCAGAGAAAAGATAGTCCAGAAAAGCGTGAGATGGCGAGACGCTGAAGATTGACAAAGCCACAAGGATTAATCCAACCTGTTTGATCATGCGAAGTATCTCCAATATTTATTGTACGTTACACACATATATTATACTCCGAAGAAACTCTTCAGTCAAGGATCCAATGTAGAGTCACGAAACTCGTATCTGAGATAAAGTAGCTTCTGGAGTCAACAGTCCGAAGTTGTGACTTATATATGTATTAGAAAAGGAATAAAGATGATGGGAAATCGAAACGCTTACTGAAGTGACAATCTGTCATCCGGGCCAGAGCCTCTGGTGACCATCAATCCCTTAAGGGAGAGTAATCTCTCCTGAGCCAGACTAGAGAAGCGATCTGATAAGGGCGCTGGAACGGTTTTAATACTCTGGGCCATCTCTACTTTAAGGGGATTGACATGCCTGTTGTTTACAAGTAGTTGAAAATCGAGGTGGGGACCTGTAGCAAGACCTGTGCTGCCAACTGATCCAATTCTCTGTCTCTGCTTGACTCTCTGGCCTTTGGCCACGAAGATCCGGTGAAGGTGACCATAACGGCTCTCGTAACCGTTGTCATGTTTTATGCATACATAGTTTCCATAACCATTTTGCCAACCGGCGAAAGTTACTACCCCTCCTGCAATGGACCAGACCGGAGTCCCCTGAGCTGCCCCATAATCAACGCCGTTGTGCTTTCGCCAAACTCTCAACACTGGATGATACCTCTGGCCATATCTCGAAGTGACCCGAATGACACTAAGTGGCGATCGCAAAAAGTTTCTCTTTAGTTCCAAACCCTTGGCGTCATAGTATTCATTGTTGAAAAGTATGGCAGTTTTTATGCCCGTCTTTTTACCCTGGTATGTCGCTGCAAGTATTCGCCCATATCCAGAAGGTCGATCATCAGCGTAGCGGCGTTCAAACAACACCCTACAAACATCACCACGTGAAGACTCGGAATGAAAATCGATATCCCACCTGAACAGGTTACTAAGTTTAAGGGCCAGTTCGGTACCTTCTCCCGTGTTGAGCACCGATTCGGTCAACGTGCCAGCTATATCAAAGGAAATAGTCTCGGTTTTAAAGTCAAGAACAACCTCTTCTTTCCAGCAACGCAGCCCGTTTTCATCCTGAACCGCGTGAAAAACATGGGCGGGTTCGAGTTCAAGAGCCGCCTGAAGAAAGCGACCATCACGATCCACGGTTATGCTGTATCTCTTGCCTGTCTGAAGAGGCGCTTTATAATCAAACGGAGTTTCCAGACTCCTCTTTATTGTGGCTGCAAAAGCTTTGGCGAGTCCAATAGCAGTGCCTTCGTCAGAAAGGTTGTCGGTGAGAAGAGAGTAGAGGGAATCACCTGGAGCGGTGACGTCGGTAACTTCCTGGGAGCCACCCAATGTAGTGTCAACTGGCGCCACAGGGTCCGCATCAGGAGTGACGGCGCAACTCGCGCCACTCTGAGACAACGGCGCTACCGAGGCGGATCTAAGATCGCAGCTGAAAGGCATATCATAACCGGACATTACAAAACCGTAAATGCCCGCAGCTACAAACAGCAGGAATGCTATAAATACTATAGGACGCAAGTAATTTAGTTTGCGTGACCTTGCGTGAAGAGTCCTATTTTGGAGACTTGATCTCAAAACTGTTATCTACTCCTCTAATCTAATCCATTAGCATTAATGAACTTTATTGTCAATCCCAAATTATTTACGTAGCTGCCTGTCTTATTATTCACCTTAGGAACCACATCAGAACGTAGGTGTCTAACGAATCAAATTACTAATTAAAACCTCAATTATTCAGAAATTTAGAAGGCACTCAGGATGCCTGCACTTCTCTTGAATGGAGGAGCAAATGAAGGCAGTACAGCGTAATTGGCTCGATCAGAATGCTGTGACTTGCAGGGTGTTCAAGGGGCGATGGAATATTCGTCACTGCTTGAGAATGTATCTTGAGATTAGAGATCTGAAAATAGAGATGGCCACGAGAGGCGGTGGCAAAGTCGTCCGCTATGAGTCATCGTACAATCCGTGCAGTCGTTGTAAGGTTTTGGCCAAGTTGCTGAAAGAAATCCCCGAAAGTGAACTGGCCTCCACAAAGTTTCACGCGTCATCACCCAGGGAGGCCATGGCTTCCTGATACCGTCATTCCCCTCAGATTTTTGGTAGCCTCGGACTGTTTGGTGAATGCCACCATCCGGGGCTCATCCGCCTCACAGTTTGTTCTTGCAATGCTCTTGACGAGTCAATATTCTTATAGAGGTGATTTTAAAATGGTGGTTGGGCCTCTCAACAGAGCCTGTTGAAAATCCCTGTGAATATTCCAATTCGGGGTGACGAAGTTTAGATGAACAAATCGTTAACATTCGAACAAGGTCCGATTCGGCCGCCAAGCGAAGCTGGAAGTCTTTTAATTCGGGTAACACGAAACTGTCCCTGGAATCGATGCGCTTTTTGCGGGACGTACAAGAAAAAGAAGTTTTCCAGGCGTTCGCTTGAAGAGATCAAGGCGGACATAGATGCAGCCCGTGACATTGTAGATGAAATAATCGAGTATTCACGACAAACGGGTCAAGGCGGTCAGATCACTCGAGAAGTAATCAGGCACATCCTGGAGGACTCAACCCTGCCTGATTCATACAGATCGGTGGTTTACTGGCTTGCTTCAGGTGGAGATACGGTTTTTTTGCAGGACGCCAATTCCATCATGCTATCGACCGATTCTCTGGTTCAGACGCTTAACCACATACGTTTTCGTTTTCCTCAGGTTATTCGAGTCACATCTTATGCCAGGGCCTCCTCTCTAGTGGCAAAAACAGTTGATGACTTTATTCGTCTTAAGGAATGCGGTTTGACACGTCTTCATGTTGGGATGGAATCCGGATCGGACAAAGTGCTTAAAATGATACAGAAGGGAGCCAAAGCCGATCAGCTCATAGAGGGTGGAAAACGCGTGGTTGAGGCGGGAATATCGCTGTGCCTTTACGTGATGCCTGGAATAGGCGGCGTAAAGCTATCAGAAGATCACACAAGAGAGACGGCCCGAGTCATAAACGCTGTAGATCCCGGTTACGTGCGGTTCAGGACCTTGTACATCAGAAGGAGCAGTGAACTGATGGAGATGGAAGCCAGAGGGGATTTTCAGACACCTGATGAGGATTCCATGGTTAGGGAAATTCGCGACATTATATCCCGACTCGAAGGCATCAATACGACTATTGTGAGTGATCATGTCCTCAACCTGCTCGAGGAAGTTAACGGTAAACTGCCTGAAGATAAGCCGAAGATTCTCTCCACAATCGACAAATATCTGAGCATGTCTGATGATGACAGGTTACTTTTTCAGCTTGGAAGACGCGGAGGAGCCATTAGGGACCTGGCTGAACTGGAAGACCCCGAGATAAAGTCCAGACTTGTTGCGGCCAAGCGTCATGTCGAGAGCGAAATGCCAGGAGGGGTTCCAGAATATATTCAGGCCATTAAGAAGCGTTTTGTCTGAAGCGCATTCGACAGAAAAAAGCCTCCATATTGGGTATGGAGGCTTTTTTATTAATGTGACTGCATTCGCTTATTTCTTGAGGGCCGCTGTTTCCTGAACTGGGCGCTCATTGTCCTGTTTGAATTTTCTCACAGTAGTATCAGATTTGAGCCATTCCAGAGCCTTCTTTACAACTATGTCTTTTTCAAGCTCTGCCTTGTTTTCCTTGAGGAATCTGCTTTTCTTCTCTTTCTTTTTGTCGTTCTTGGATTCTGCCTCAGCCTCTTCTTCCTCCTGTTTCTGAACTTCCTGTTTCAGGTCCAGGTCCGGCTGAATTCCCGTTTTCTGAATGTGGCGCCCCTTAGGAGTGTAATAGTAAGCAGTGGTGAGCCTCAGGCCTGAGCCGTTGTCTAAGGGTATTATGGTCTGGACAGATGCCTTGCCAAAAGATTTTGTTCCAAAAATGATAGCGCGATCATGATCCTGAAGAGCCCCTGCGACTATTTCGGATGCGCTGGCGCTTCCTTCATTGATCAGGACGGCAACCTTGAATTTAAAGTGCTTACCGGTTGGAGATGCCCTGAATTCCATGCGCTGATCTTTTACACGGCCATCGGTATATACGATTAGACCCTTCGGGATGAAAAGATTGGTAACTTTCACCGCCTGGTCTAGCAGACCTCCTGGATTATTCCGTAAATCCAGAACCAGACCCTTTATCTTGTCATCGTCTCCAAGGTCTTTTACGGCCTGGACAAGGTCAGAGTCCGTGGTCTCCTGAAAGTTGACGAGCTTTATATACTGATACCCGGGTTCAAGCGTCTCTTTCTTGACCGAATGAACATGTATTATGTCTCTTGTCAGAGTGAAATCCTTGAACTTGGTCCACCCCTCGCGCATGATGGTGACGGTTACTTTGGTGCCTTTAGGACCTCGCATTTGCTGTACTGCGCTGTGCAGGGTTATGTTCTTCGTGGATTCTCCATTTATTTTTATGATTTTGTCCCCTGGCTTTATTCCAGCTTTGAAGGCCGGGGTATCCTCGATAGGAGAAACCACTGTCAAAACACCGCCATCCAGCGTTATTTCAATGCCTAAACCGCCAAACTCACCCTTTGTCTCAACCTGTAGCTCCTTGAACATCTCTTCAGTCAAAAAAGACGAATGCGGATCCAAAGACTGTAACATCCCTGTGATTGCGCCCTGAATCAAGTCCTTATCTGAAACATCTTTCACATAATTCTTGCGTACGATTTCCATCACCTGCCGGAACATTTTCAATTCGCGGTAATCAGGCGATTTTGAAACAGGATCCGCCGCAAAGGCCTGAAGAGCGCAAAACAGGACAAAAAAGCTTGAAAAAATTAGGGAGTTAAGTATCTTAATCCTTTTACTAAACATCGTCTTTCCTTTACCAAAGGTTGTTGCGCCATTCATCCAGACGCCAGCGTCAAGGGCTGTGGAAATGTTAGCATAATCTTGAAATCTAAAAAAGGTTACAAGGACTCCTAAATGTCAGAATCAGAAAATAACTCGCAATTCAGGGTAGATCTTCGTCTCCTGCCTCCAGTGGTCCTCGCTATGTTGCTTGGTTCATGGATAATGGTTCTGGAGAGTCATTCGGACCGATTAATGTTCCTGATTATTATTCTGGCGCCATTCTATTACTTGGGCGCGGAGATCCTGGCAAGAAAAATCTGTCTGGATTCCGATGGCATAACCATTAGAAAGCTTCTGCGTCACTCAAAAATACCGTGGAAGGACATTTCCTACGTTGATGCCATGAGAGCCGGCAAAAAGGTTTTTCTGATTATTGAGTCTCATTCTGCGAGGCCGAACCTCCTGACCAACACTCTCGGCCAATTCCCTTCACTTGTTAATAACATAATTCAGCGTATGTCACCAGACAAGGTTTCTGAAAGCGCGCGCGATCTGGCGTCCGGGGCGCCAGGTAAATATGGACCGCTACTTCAGGCCTGGGCAGTCTGCCTCATACTAAGCGGAATCCTTATCGGAAAGCTGATGGGGTACGGCTAAAGAGTTCGGGAGGCGCTCTGTCGTTGGGATCTGCTGACACACTCACCAGGCCCTCCGAGCGCCCTTCCTGCAGCCTGAACCAGCTGTAACTGCGCTAAATGGACTTGACACCTGACCAACACAGAGATAAGTTCCGCGCATTCAATCGAAACACAAGCGGGAAGAGAAATGAAGATAGCGGCCCTGGCAAGTGGTAGCAGTGGAAATTCCTATTTAATCCGTCAGGGTGACAAGTCAGTGCTCATTGACGCGGGATTGACCGGCAAGCAACTGCTGATAAGGATAGAGCAGGCGGGAGAGGATCCAGGTCGTATAAAAGCAATCGTGGTATCGCATGCGCATTCGGATCATATCAAAGGAGTAGGGGTCCTATCGCGGAAGTTCAACATTCCAGTTTTTCTTAATCGTGGCACATGGGCGGCGTCAAAAAGTTCACTTGGGAAAATAGCCAGGGTCGAGATATTTGAGACAGGAAGAACTTTTGAGATTGATTGTTTTCGGATACACCCATTTTCGGTGCCCCACGATTGCTCCGAGCCCGTGGGGTTCAGGATTTCGAATGGCGCCACGCGCATTGGCATAGCTACTGATCTCGGTGTTCCAACAGCCTTGGTTACCAATCTGCTGTCTGATCTTCACGCTGTTATTCTGGAGAGCAACCATGACCCCGATATGCTCATGGAGGGACCTTACCCTTGGGAACTAAAACAGCGTGTAAAGGGTCGCCTTGGGCATCTGTCCAATGGGCAAAGCGCCCATTTGCTTCAGCGGATAGTAAACGCTGAACTTAAATTTGTTATTCTGGCGCACATGTCAGAGACAAACAACCGTGCTGAACTGGCCCTGAGAACGGCCCGAAAGAGTGTTCCGGCTTTTCTGGATCAAAAAGGAGACATTTTTTGCGCCTTCCAGGACAAAGTCGGGCCAGTCATAGAACTGTAATTAGAATTTTTACCCCTAACCCAATACATTAGTTTTGCTGCCATCATTGAATTGTCTCGTTATTCAGTAAAGCAGCAATCGCATGATTTTGCTAGCTCCATTTAGAAATACTTCCAAGGAGGCTCATACCAATGAGTTTTTTGCTAAGGTCGGTCAGTGGGAATGTGGCTACACTGACCTTAAATAGAGGCAAAGTTAATCCCATAAATGAAGCGATGACGGAGGAACTCTCTGCATGTCTTCGTGAACTTTCAGAGGATCCTGAGATAAAAGCCATCATTATTACCGGGAATCCCGTATTCTTCTCCTTTGGCCTGGATATTCCTGAATTTCTGTCGTACTCCAAAGAGGATTTCACCCGCTTCGTTGGCAAATTCGCGGAACTCTACACACAACTTTTTGTATTGAATAAACCCGTTGTAGCGGCCCTCAGTGGTCATACCATAGCGGGTGGTTTCATGCTCGCTACGGCATGTGACTACAGGATCATGGTCACTGGGAAATCAAAAATGAGCCTGAATGAAATAACATTCGGGTCATCGCTTTTTCCAGGCAGCGCCGAGATGCTGAAGTACTGTGTGGGCGAGCGAAAAGCAGAAATAATAGCGATCACCGGGGCAATGTATAGCGCTGAAGAAGCGCACGCCATGGGACTTGTGGACGGGATATGTGAGCCATCAGGTTTGCCAGGGGAAGCTGAGAAAGCGGCAAATGGCCTTGTGTCACTCTACGGACCGGCCTTTGTTAGCATCAAGAAACTCCTGAGAACCGACACCGCTGAAAGCATGAGAATCAAAGACGAACGTTACAGGCAAGAGATGATAGACATCTGGTACTCCAAGGAGACATGGGCAAGGCTAAAACAGATAAAAATTCATAGATGATGGTTGAAGCTGTGGACCAGGAGGCTATGCGCCTGTGGCGCCGGGCATACTGCACAGCAGGAATCACATTCAAAAATATAAAAACCGGCCTTGGAAAGCCGGTTTTTTTATTCTGTCTGTTGGAGGCGGCTGGCGGATTTGAACCGCCGAATAACGGTTTTGCAGACCGTCGCCTTACCACTTGGCTAAGCCGCCCTAACAAGAAAATGTATAATAGATTAATTGAATTTTGTTTGTCAATACAGTAGATCGTGATCCTGGAAAATTATTGGTTCAGAATGTTTCGGCTAATCCCTATCAATTTGCAGTGCCATGTGTTAATTATTGGCAGGGGTTCGAGAGTCTCGATCCTTTTCACGAAGTTATTTTCGAGGGTCTTTCATGAGAAAGTTTCTAATAGTTTTTGTGGCCACATTGTTTATGGGGGCGACTCCACTTAGTGTAACTCCCATGTTTGATGAAGTCGATTGCTGTATAAAAGAGTGTTCCTGAGTTAAAAAAAGGCCGCATTGCATTCGAACAACTGAGTCAGATTGTTCTAGGCAACGCGGCGAGGTAGTCGTTGACTGCCTGGTGTGCAATTAATCTAAAAAATCCGTTAACTCCCTGGATGAGTTGAAGTTTTAACTGGTGGAATCCCAACGATTCGCATCATGAACATCCACTTGTAGCTCCACAATTGAGGCACTTATAACATGAGCCACTTCTGGTCATGATTGAACCGCATTCAAAACATGCTGGAGCGTCCGACTGAGGTTTGAAAGCATGCCCCGAGGTCTTCGAAGCAATCTGCTTGCTTCCTGTTGGCGCTGGGGCTATATACCCTACGTCATTCTTGTTATCACTTGTCTCCATGGGCGCCAGACCTGCCAGACTCTGTCCTTCGCTATCAAGAAAACTGGTTCCAAGGTAGCGGAAGATGTAATCGGTGAGCGATTTGGCGTATGGAACGTTTGGATTACTGGTAAACCCTGAAGGCTCGAACCTGACGTGGCTGAACTTGTTAACAAGAGCTTCCAGAGGGACCCCATACTGTAATGCTATAGATGTCAGTGTGGCTATTGTGTCCATCAGTCCGGAGATGGTGCTTCCCTCTTTGGACATGCGTATGAATATTTCCCCGACCTTGCCATCTTCGTAGAATCCCGTGTGAATGTAGCCCTTGTGACCCGCAATCTCGAACTTGTGTCTTACGCTTTCACACTCAACCGGCAATCTTCTTCTTACCGGCCTGGGCAGAGCCTTCTTTTGAGTTTCAGACAGGACCAGGGGTTGGGCTGCCTTGCATCCATCCCTGTAGACCGTTATCGACTTTAGCCCTAGTTTCCAGGCCGTTCTGTAAATCTTTTCTATGTCCTCAACAGTACAATCATTCTGCATGTTGACGGTCTTGGATATTCCGCCTGAAATGAATGGCTGAACGGCCGCCATCATCTTGACATGTCCTTCGGGATGGATGTAACGCTCACCGTTGATTGGCTTGAAAGCGCAGTCAAAAACAGGCAGGTGTTCAGGTCTGAGCAGTCCGCATCCTTCTATCGTTCCGTTTTGCTCGACATGAGCGACTATTAGAGAAGCCTGATCCTGATCATAACCGAGACGCTCAAGCGCCTGACTTATGCGCCTGTTGACAATTGTTAACGATCCGCCTCCGGATAGGGATTTGTGTTTGACGAGAGCCAACTCAGGTTCAATACCGGTCGTGTCGCAATCCATCATGAAAGCTACCGTTCCGGTGGGGGCCACAGCGCTTACCTGAGAATTGGCAAATCCATGTCTTAGTCCCTGTTCAATTACCCCGTCCCAAGTCGTCCGGGCAAACTCTGTTAACTCCTCGTTCCCCTTAAGTGGAGTTAGCGAATAAGCGTAGTCCCTGTGATTTCGCATAACCGCCATCATGGCGTTACGATTTTTTTCAAACTCTTTGAATGGGCGACGGATGGAGGATATCCTGGATGACTGAACGTATGCCTGTCCTGTGATTATTGCGGTTAGCGCTCCGGCATACTGTCTGGCCTCATCAGAATCGTATGGGAGTCCAAGACTCATGAGTAACGCTCCCAAATCAGCGAATCCCAAGCCCAGCGCTCTGAGATTCCTCGCGTTTCTGGCGATGGCGGGAGTAGGGTAGGACGCGCGGTCGACCAGTATGTCCTGAGCCGTGGTCATTATATCTATTGCGTGGCAAAAAGCTTCTAAATCAAACTTTCCCCCTGAATCGAGGAACGCCGTGAGACGCAGAGAGGCCAGGTTACAGGCCGAGTCATCCACACCGAGGTATTCGGAACAAGGATTTGATGCGCGTATTGGAGCTGTTTCGGGGCAAGTATGCGCTCTATTTATGGTAGTGACGAACTGGATTCCTGGATCGCCGCAGGTGTGGGCCGCTAGAGCTATCTCATGCATAACGTCCCTGGCGCGGTAGCTGTCCGCCACGTCCCTCGACAACACAAATCTCGTCTGCCAATCGCGATCCTTCTCATCAGCCTCCATAAATTCGTCAGGTAGTCTCACTGTGTGGTTTGAATTCTGAAAAGCTACGGTCGAATAAGCCTCGCCTTCAAATGATCCATCAAATCCGGCTTCTATGAGAGCCTTTGCCTTCTTTTCCTCTTTCGATTTGCATTGGACGAACTTGAGAATGTCAGGATGATCGACGTCCAGAATGGCCATCTTGGCTGCCCGTCTCGTCTTTCCTCCAGATTTGATTACTCCAGCGGACGCGTCAGCCGCTTTCATAAATGATATTGGCCCTGATGCTGTTCCTCCACCTTTGAGTGGTTCTCTCTCTGATCTCAATCTCGACAGGTTGACTCCTGAACCGGATCCACCCTTGAAAATAATGCCCTCCTGCGTGTACCAGTGAAGTATTGATTCCATGGTGTCGTCCACGCCCAGAATGAAACAGGCCGAGCACTGTGGAACGGGCTCTATTCCTACATTGAACCAGACCGGACTGTTGAAAGCCGCCTTCTGGCTCAGCAGGATGGTTGCCAGCTCATCGCGGAAGACACAGGTGTCCTGTTCCGAATCAAAATAGCCCTGATCAGCTCCCCAGCGGGATATCGTATCTGCTACTCTTGATATAAGCTCACGTATGCTACTTTCACGTTCCGGAGTTCCAAGCCTCCCGCGAAAGTATTTTGAGGACACTACAGTCACAGCCATGTCTGACCAAAACGAAGGGGCTTCAATGTCAGACTGTTCGAATATTATTTCACCATTGGGACTCTTGATACAGGCTTCCCTGTTAGACCAGTCAACCATCTCGAAGGGATCACAGTCCATAGTGGAAAAAAAACGGTCGAATTTAAGGCCTTGAGATGGAAGGCTCATAAGTGATATTAAATTCTCATCACTGGCGTCACTCGCCGAAATTACTTTTTCGCTCATCTTGTCTCCATAAAAGTATGTAGGCCGAAATCGCAATGATCAAAATTGGTAAGACTGATGAAATGGACCTACTTTTTCCACAATATCGGCAAAAAACAATTACGGACCGCGTTAAAAAAATCGTAACCGATCCGGGCCACAATCCCAACTGCTTCATAATAATGAAGAAAGCTAACAGAACGTGTAAGTTCCGATTTATTCTTCCGTGGTCCAACGCATCGACTGCTGAATACCATGAAAGGGTTCAGAGCCAGCAAAACCACCTTTCAACAATTCATGAACACTCGTGACCATTCGATGCCCAGACGCGCCCTCAGAAACGATAAGAATATCGCGTCCACTATTCAGGGCAAATTCCTGAAGATACTGCAGGCAAGCTCCGCAGGGCGCTAGAGCTTCGGACATGTCCGATACTATAGCTACAGCCACTATACCGGATTCACCATGAACTATCGCATGATTGATCGCGTTACGTTCTGCGCAAACTCCCAATGCGGGGATGAGACATTCGGTGTTGCAGCCCTCGAAAATAGCTCCAGAATCAGTATAAACCCCAGCGCCTACCCGAAAGCCGCTGAGCGGCGCACGGGCATTACCTTTGGCAGCGATGGCTACACGAACAAGCGCGCCAATATCCATTACAGCCTCTTGGTGTTCTCCCAGCCCTTACCATAAAAAAAGTATGGCGCTTTGGATAACATTCAGATGCCCGCTGGTCAAGCCCTAAAATTGAAAATATTAAAAGGACCAATTATATCGTAGGCTAAAAATCGTCCCAATCGCCCTGGAGTGTTTTCACCATGATCAACAGGTTGTAAGACTTGCCATCACGGCCTCTAACATAACCTCGTAAACTGACCTGACGTTCAAAATCGAGCTTTGTGGCTGCCTTGATGGCAGCTTCCTGCACGTCCTCGACCAGCTCTGCCGCCAGTTTTTCTACGCCTAAATCCATAGAGAGCTGAATAAGGCTTTGCATCATTATCGGGCCGAGGCTCATACGTCTATAATCCGGATGAACCATTATTCTGACGTGGCCAATGTGTCTGAGGCATTCCGCTTCCGGTCGGTGAAGTTGAATGCTGCCGACGATGCTGAGGTCCGACTGATTGATTGCCACTAAAGGAACAATCTTGTCATAGTTCAGACACCTTACACAACGGCGAAGAGCATCCGGATCAGTGATTTCATCTCTAAGGAACCATTTTTCATGATCAGGAATTTTTGAGAAAAATTCCAGAAGGCTTTCTTCGTCCTGTGGATTAAGTAGCCTGACGAGAATGGGCGTGGTGTTTTTTAACCTGAAATCTTTTCTGAAGTCTTCCAGCATGCCGTTTCTCCTCGAACATCCAGCTATTCGCAATGAGTGGGGTTATCAAGGTAGCCTCTATGAGGCGGTAGCAGTTGGACCCTAGGGCAAAAACTTCTATAGAAATGAAAGACTAAATTATACTATAAATCAAAAAAAGTCATCTCTCAAAGGATTTGACTTGATAACATTCAAAAATGGGGTTTAGAGCATGGAAGAAAAGGAACAGCTGATCCTGGAGGAAATGAAGAAGGCCGGTAAGCCTGTGCGACCTGGAGATGTGGCCAAATTAGCGGGAATAGATTCCAAAGAAGTCTCAAAAATTATTGATGGGCTCAAAAAGAAGGGTTTGGTCAATTCACCCAAACGTTGTTACTACGCCCCCGTGGAAAATTGAGAATTGGACATTGCCAAGTGCGCCTGGAAACTGACGACGTGGTCACAGAGCCTAGCTGAAAGAAAGAGTGATAGTATTGCTTGGGCTGATCCTGGTAATCCAGGTCTTGTAAGCGAAGTAATGATCAGGATTGGCTGGAATCTTCGCAGTGTCAGCCTTGACACGGCATCGTCTCGATGATAGCAACTTGGAACCATGACTCCAAAGACAGACAAACCGTCGGGAGAAAATCTGGCAGGCATGCCTCGCCATGTTCATTTACTCGGTATTTGTGGTGTGGGAATGGTGGGTTTGGCGCGACTTTTCCAGTCCGCCGGGTCAAAAGTCACTGGGTCAGATCAGACAGTTTACCCACCCATGAGTGATCTTCTGCAGGAAATGGGCGTGCAGATCATGGAGGGTTACCGACCGGAGAATCTTTTGGCACGTCCAGATCTCGCAATAGTCGGGAATGTCATTCGATCTACGAATCCTGAAGCTCAGGCGCTATCCCGCCTCAACATTCCCTACACCTCCATGGCGGGAGCGCTCGAAAGCTTCTTTCTTAAAGACAGAACCCGTGTAGTAATCGCAGGAACTCATGGTAAGACAACTCTGACGTCCATGATTTCCTGGATTCTGTTCGATCAGGGTATGGATCCAGGTTTTTTTGTGGGCGGAATACCTGGAAATTTTGGTTTTAACAGCAGGCTTGGCCATGGTCGGTGCTTTGTCGTCGAAGGCGATGAATATGACACGGCGTATTTCGACAAGGCTCCAAAGTTTTTACACTATATTCCTGATGTTGCTGTCATCACTTCTGTGGAGTTTGATCACGCTGACATATATTCAGATTTAGCTCAGATCAAATCTCAGTTTCACAAATTTGTGTCAATAATACCAAAATCTGGCTCCCTGATAGCCTCCTCCGACTATTCGGCTGTACGGGCCGTGACGAGACTAGCGGAATGTGGTGTCCATTACTATGGAGAGAACAATAACCCTGAGTGGTCGCTTGGTCCCCTGAATCACCATCCAGATGGCCTGGCGCTAGAAATCCGGAAGTCAGGCAAGTCTGTCGCCAAGGGGAAAATCTCTGTTCCTGGTGTTCATAATGCCCTCAACGCACTAGCCGCGGTTGCGGCTGTCTGGGCCTTGGGAGTATCACCGGATGTGGCCATCAGGTCACTCGAAAATTTCCAGGGAGTTATGAGGCGACAACAGATCTATGAACATCAATCCGGCATTACTCTGATTGACGATTTTGCTCACCATCCTACAGCTGTAAGACTTACCTGCGATGCGATAAAGGCGAGATATCCGGACAGGAGGGTTATAGCGGTTTTCGAACCTCGTACAAACACCTCGCGCAGGAGCATCTTCCAGAAAGAATACGCTACCTCATTCTCTGCCGCCGACGTCATAGTTTTAAGGGAACCGCATCTTGTTGGGAATCATTGTGATTCTGATGTCTTTGACTCACAAAAACTTTCCTGTGACCTGAGGCTTGGCGGCAAGTGCGCGGAGGCTTTTGGAAATGCTGACCAGATACTGGATTATTTGGTAAGTATTATGGTTAGTGGTGATGTGGCGCTCATAATGTCCAATGGTAACTTTGAAGGTCTACGATTACGTCTTCTAAATCGACTGGATGAGGTTACAAAATGATAGAAGCCGCTTTGTATTCGAAGATAGGGGATGACCTTGTCAAGTGCAAACTATGCCGACACGGTTGCACAATCCAGAATGGCAAAAGAGGACTATGCGGTGTGAGGGAAAACCGTGATGGAACCCTTTACAGTCTTGTGTATGACAGGATTGTATCCACAAATGTTGATCCCATAGAAAAAAAACCCTTGTTTCACTTTGCCCCTGGAACCAAGTCTTTTTCCTTAGCAACAATGGGCTGCAATTTCAGGTGTTCGTTTTGTCAGAACTACTCCATTTCCCAGACACCGGGTCAGACCGGCGAAATAGAGGGTCAAAACCTTAGTCCACGTCAACTGGCCGAAATGGCTGTATCTTCGGGTTGTGAAAGTATAGCTTACACCTACACTGAGCCAACAGTATTTTACGAACTTGCACGTGACACCATGATCCAGTCCAAAAAAATGGGCTTGCTCAACTGTTTCGTAACCAACGGCTACATGAGTAGAGACATGCTGGATGACTGCAGAGGACTTATTGATGGCGCAAATGTAGATTTAAAGGCTTTCAATGACGGTTTCTACAGGAAATACTGTAATGGGAGGCTGGATGGTGTTCTAGACAGCCTGAAGTACCTACGGGAGACAGGAGTGTGGATCGAGGTGACGACACTTCTGATTCCAGGTCTGAATGATGATCCCAATGAGATCAGGGAACTGGCGAGGTTCATCAAAAATGAACTCGGTCCACATGTTCCCTGGCATATCAGTCGCTTTTTCCCCAGATACAAGGAAACTGGTATTCCGCCGACGGACGCCATGGTTCTGCGCAAAGTAAGACAGGTTGGTCTGGATGAGGGTTTGTATTATGTTTATACTGGTAACATACCTTGGGATCCGGGAGAGAAAACCTATTGTCCGGGATGCTCTTACACGCTTATAGAGAGATCTGGCTATACTATTGAAAAATACGCCATAAAGGACGGAAAATGTCCCAAATGCAAATATGAGGTAGAAGGCGTAGAACTCTGAAAGGAACAAGTTCTTGATGGATCGTAAAAATGGAGTGTTAGTGTCACCCTCTATTTTGTCCGCTGATTTTTCACGACTGGGTGAAGAGATACGAGAGGTGGAGGCGGCCGGGGCGGACTGGCTGCATATCGACGTGATGGATGGATCATTTGTCCCAAACATAACGATTGGTCCATTGGTGGTGGCCGCGGCCAGGAAGGTGGCCCAAATCCCCTTGGATGTACACCTTATGATTAACAACGCCGACCAGTTTCTCGACGATTTTCACAGAGCAGGAGCGGACATACTTTCAGTGCATCCTGAGGCCTGTAATCATTTGCACAGAACACTGACCCGTATCAGGGAGCTTGGCATGAAGGCGGGCGCGGCCCTGAATCCATCCACCCCGCTAAATGCAATTGAAAACGTGCTGTCTGAACTGGATGTGCTGATGCTGATGACTGTGAATCCAGGATTCGGTGGACAATCCTTCATAAAGACCATGCTCCCAAAGGTGAGCGCCGCCAGGAAGATGATTGACAATTCGGGGTATGATATACTTCTTGAGGTGGATGGTGGAGTCAGTCCTGAAACTGCGCCTGTCCTGATGGAAAAAGGCGTGGACGTTTTCGTAGCCGGCAGCGCCGTGTTTGGTTCACCTCCTTATGCTCAAGCCATAGAGCTTCTGCGGGGGTAAGAGCATCAAACTGGCGAACAGCATCAGTGGCTATGTGACCGGAAACGCAAACCAAGAACTCATGTGCAATCGTTAGTGACGCCTGGTTGTTTTGATAATATGCCATGCGGGCCGACGCCAGCGCCAATGGACAGAAAATGAAAATACTCAAGCAAGCTACTGGAATGCTAGCCGTCATATCTGTGCTACTGATAATGTGCCCCGAGTTGTCGGAATCCGTTAACACGTATGACGCAGCTCCAAAAATAAAGAAACTTGGTATGCCTAATCTCGAAAAGGATCCAGGCTATCTGTTTCTCATGGCGGAGGAATCTGAGAGTCGTGGCGACACCAACGCTGTGCTCGACTACTTCAAGAAAGCCATCGATCTGGATCCTACTTCTGAATACCTCAACATACGTCTTGCTACGGCTCTTGCGAGGAACAGGAAAATAGCTGACGCGCTTATCGTAGTGCGAAACGCTACCATTCTGAGTCCTGAGTCCTCGGAAGCTTTTGCCCTGTTGGGAAAAATCTATACAGTCACGGGTGATTCCCTCAGGGCCATAGACGCCTACAGCAGGGCCCTGGACCTTAAACCGAGCGACCGTGATTTATATGTATTTCTGGGGTCATTGCAGGCTTCTCACAAGATGCTCAAGGAGTCTGAGAAAACATTCAACAGAATGATAGACCAGTTCCCCGATGAAAAAGACGGATATTTTTACCTCGGCAAGGTTTACATAGAAGATGAACAATACGATAAGGCTATAGAAATATTCAGGAGTCTGGCGGACAAGAGGGGAGAAAGCGCTGCTCAAGCCTATCAGGAACTTGGGGGAATTTACTCTCTCCAGAAGAAATTTCCTGAGGCGGAAGACTGTTTCAGGCAAGCGCTGATGCTGGACAATTACAATCTTACCGCTCGTCTGAACTTGGGGCAGACCCTTGCCAATCAAAAGAAATACTCTGAGGCCTACGAAGTTTTTGAAGATCTCTCCAAGCTTGCCCCGTCCAACCTTGGCATACAGATCAAGATGGCCCTGATCCTGGCCGAGCAGAAACAGTTCGATAAAGCTCGCGAACTGTTCGATACCATTCTGAAAACCAAACCTGGTTGGGATCAGGTAAGATTTCATCTGGGAAGAGTCTTGAGGGAGCAGGGCAAACCTGAGGAGGCCGAGAAGGAATTTACGCAAATTGTTAAGGGTCAGCCAACTTTTGTGAATTCAAGGATAGTTCTGACACTGATGTTCCTGAACATGAAGGAACCCGCTAAAGCTCTGAAGTACGTCAACGAGGCCATTGATGCGGATCCAAAGGATTCTGAAATCCGCCATATAAAGGGCTCTATTCTGGAGGAACTTTATCGCTATTCGGAAGCCGCGGATATTTACACAGAAGCCCTTGAAATAGACCCCAAAAATGTAAAGCTCATGTATTCACTGGGTAATGCTTATGAAAAAGGTGGCCAAAGAACCAGAAGCATGCAGACCATGGAGTCCATACTCGCTGAAAAACCCGATGACCCGAGCGCACTGAATTTTGTTGGCTACACACTAGCTCTGATGGGACGTGACATGGAGAGAGCTGAAAACCTTGTGAGGAAGGCCCTCGAGATCAAGCCGGATGATGGTTATATCATGGATTCCCTAGCCTGGATCCTGTTCAAAAGAGGCAAGATTGATGATGCCCTGAAGTACCTGGAAAAAGCCTTCGTAAGGGTCAAGAGCGACCCAATAATTAGCGAGCACTACGGAGACGTTCTGGCTGCCAGGAACAGAACGGAGGAAGCGGCAGAGGCATACAGGAAATCCATACTTTTGAACCCAGACAACCTGTTGGTCAGGGAGAAGCTTAGAAAGCTCGAAGATATTGGCGGAGAGTCTACAAAATAGCTGATTCAGAAGTCTTGCCCTCTTGGAATGCGGTCGTATAGTCAGAAGAGATGAACAAACACGGATCCCTAGTTATGGCAATTCTCGTGGTGGCCTCAGTGGCGTGTCTTGACTTGCCAGCGGTGGCTCAGGAAGTGAAATCTCAAGGCGGACCCACCGTAAATCATGCCGGACGCTTTTCACTTCCACCCGACATCACCAGTGGATACACTTTCCTGGGACAAAAGTTGGCAATTGAAAGACCTGACATCAGGTCACGAGTTGTATCCCAGATCAATTTTCTGCTGTACGACGCAAGAAGTGTCCTGACTGAGTGGCTCCTCGAGAAATCCAGGCTCAACTGGATATACAGGGAAACTTTTTCCAAGGCGGGAATCCCCGAGGATTTTGTCTGGCTAGCGCCGGTTCTGGCGGGCGCAACCAGGGGAACGCGTCCACAGGGAGTTGGTGTATGGATGCTGGACAAACCGTGCTCATCAGGTGAAGGATTAGAAATGCGAGAGAATAGTTTCCTGGATGAGCGGCTTGACATTCAGCTTTCGACCAGGTGTTTCGCTCTTCGAATGGCGGCTATCCACAAGGAATACGGTCTGAACTGGTTTATGACAACAGTGGCCTATCTTGTCTCCCCGAAAAACGTTCAGGAGTTGGTCGAGAAATATGGGACATCAAATCCGTGGGATATTCCTTTGCCGGACTATCTGGAAGACCTTCTGGACAGGTGGATCGCGCTAAAAATTATTTACACACACAGACAATTTTATGGTCTCAATTTCAAAGATCCTCCGCCATTCATTTTTGATCAGCTCTCAGATGTAAAATTGTCCAAGGATCTGCCGGTAGCAGAGATAGCACGGATTCTGGATGTTTCTCCGAGACTCATACTGGAAGTGAATCCTAAAATAAAAGTAAATCCAGCGGTTTTTCCTGCAAAGGTCGATGGAAAGCAGTTGATTCATACTCTCGCCGCTCCCTCAGGTAGGGGAGTCGAGTTGTTGAAAAAACTTCAGGAATCGGGCTATATCGAAGACGCTCGGAAACTCTGACACAATTTGTCCCTTCCCGTGAGTTATCTCTATTGACTGTTATTACAAAAGGTTTTAGCATTAATAATCAATTTGTTAATGTTCATGTTTTAGTTGGAACAAGAGCATGGAGCGACGCCTATGAAACTAATAAAATGGGATCCGTTAAGAGATTTGCTCAGTTTTCAGGAGAGGGTTAACAGACTCCAGGGTGTTCGAGTCTCCGATCCAGATATAAGTCGAGGTCCCTGCTGGTGCCCTGTACTGGACATTCTTGAGACCCGGGAAGCATACGTGGTTTGGGCCGAATTGCCCGGAGTAGGCAAGGACAACATCGAAATAGAAGTGACAGGTCGCAGTGTAGTCCTGTCCGGGAGTCGCACTGTAGAGAATGAATTCGAATCAGCCGAATACAAAAGTGTAGAGAGAGTGCAGGGTTTCTTTCAGAGAAGTTTTGAACTTCCCGGTCCAATAGACGTTGATAAATCAGCAGCAAAATATGTTGACGGTGTGCTGCAACTATATTTGCCGAAGTCAGAAGACAGTGAAGATCGGTGTATAAAGATTGAATGCGCAGGATAATTGAATCCTGACAGCGGATTTACTGAAAAACAAGAAAACAGCTGTAAGGTTGGCGCTGCGGTTCCGTAATTGAAAATCTGACCTGACTCTCAAAAATGATTCAAGTTAAAAGTTAATTAATCTGGTGCTTAAGAACATGTCAAATATCGACCCGTACAAAGTTCTGGGAGTTGGCAAGAGCGCTTCCGATGATGAAATAAAAAAGGCGTACAGACGCCTGGCGCGCAAACACCACCCGGACGTTAACTCCAACAGCAAAACCTCTGAGCGTATGTTCAAGGAGGTTTCAGAAGCTTACGAAATTCTGAGTGACAAACAAAAGCGTCGTAATTACGATATGTTTGGTACTGCGGAGCCCGGGGCTTCTTTTGGAGGGTTCGATAATTTCAGAAACGGCGGTGGCTTTGGAACCCGTGGCTTTGGATCAAGGCCTTTCGGATCCCAATACTCTTCAGGTGGTTTTGGCTCCAGAGCTCCCTTCGAAGAGGTATTCTCTGAATTTTTCAATCAGTCTGGCAGTCGTCGCGGCTTCAATCAGCCTCCTCAAAAGGGTGAAGACATAGAATACAATGTAAAAATAAGCTTCAGGGATGCTTATCACGGAGCGAGACTGTCCGTTGACACTTCGTACAAGAAAATCGAGGTTCAGATTCCGGCCGGAGTTGACACCGGCTCCAGGATCAGGGTATCCGGACAGGGCGCCCCTGGTGTGCGCGGTGGTGGTCCAGGAGACTTGTTTCTGAGGATCACAGTGGAGGATCACAAACTGTTTCACCGTGATGAGAACGACATTCACATGGAATTGCCTGTTACATTGGGCGAGGCAATACTGGGCGCGATGATAGAAGTTCCAGGACCAGACGGGCGTTTGGCGCTAAAGATACCACCGGGATCTGGTCAGGCCAGGAAATTCAGGTTCAAAGGGAAGGGCTTTACCTCACTGAAGGATTCATCAAGAGGGGATTTCTTTGTAAAACTGAAAATCGTTTTGCCTAAGGAAATAGATGAATATACTCAGGAGTTGGTAGCTGAATTCGAGAGACAGAACCCAATGGACGTGAGGTCAAACTTGTAAAAGAAATCACTGTTTGCTGTGGATTCACATATCTGTTAGTAGTTAACTCCCCAAAATAAATCCAGAAATATATTCAGGCTGGTCGTGTAAATAGTGACAGACGACAGGATTACGCGATTAATCAAATCAAGGAGGTTGCCATGCAGGAACCGGATAGTGAAAGTGGATTTGTGGTAAGAGACAGGAGACATTCTTCGTTTGAAGACAAGGCTGAGCCGACTGAGTCCCAGAAGTCTTCCTCCGAAGTCAGCGCTGAAGAGCCTGAAAAATCACAGACAGCTCCCGGGCAGGGCACTGAATCCGCTGCGCCACGCGGTCTTATGGATTTTTCCTCATTCATCCTGGGAATGGCTCAAACAGCTTTGTTTCAGATGGGCTTAATACAGATTCAGGGGTCAGAGCAACCCCGGAAAGACATGGTCGGGGCTAGGCAGACAATTGATATCATAGCAATGATTGAAGAAAAAACGCGCGGAAACTTGACCGACGAGGAGAAAAAAGTTATAACTGATACTTTGTTTCAGTTGAGGATGGCTTTTGTTGAAATGAACAAGTAATCAACCACACAAGGCAGTTCAGCCTTATGAAGGAGAAGATATATGTCACGAGTTTGCGAAATATGCGGTAAAGGCCCTCTCAGGGGTTTTAATGTGAGCCACGCTCATAACCGCACCAAAAAGATATCGCTGCCAAATCTGCAGAAACTCAGAATAATTGAGAGCTCTGGCCGTGTGCGCAGGGCAAAAGTATGCACACGTTGCATTCGCTCAAACATGGTATCAAAAGCGCCCTAGACTTACCGCGCCAAAATCTTTATTCTTTTATGAGGAAGTATTTGAACTTCCAAGCAAAACCCTGTGGCGAGACCCCCTACGTGGTCTCGCCACATCTATTTGAGAACTTATGATCTGTCAGGATATCTAGGCCATTCCAAGCCGTTCTACATTCTCTATGCCTTTTACTCGCTGTAGCGAATGCATTATTCTGTTAAGGTGTTCGACGTCTCTAACTTTAACCAGGAAAAAGCCTTTCGCCTCCCTGTCATTAATTACGTTAACATTAGCCTGAATTATATCAGAATCATTTGAGGTGAATACGCTGCTGATGGTGGCTAGCATTCCAGGTCTGTTTAAAGAGTGAACCACTAGTTTGACCATGCGATCATGGGCCTGTTTCTCGTCCCAACTCGCGTCGACTATTCTCTTGTCATCGGTTTCATCAAGATTGGCGCAATCGCTCTTGTGTATTGTTACGCCGCGTCCTCGAGTCACGAAGCCCCTTATAGGGTCTCCCGGAAGAGGGTTGCAGCACTTGGCAAAGTGAACCATTACATCAGAAAGGCCCTGAACGCGAACTCCACTCTTCGATATGACCGGAGCTTTGTGCTGTTTCTCTTCAAAATGCTCAATCTTGACCTTTTCCCTCTCGTGCAGCGGGATTAATCTTGTGACAAGAACCTTTGCAGATTGTCGACCGTATCCGATAGAGGCGTAAAGCTCGGTTTCTGTTCTGAAATTGAACTCTTGAGCGATCCTGAGAAGTTCCCCGTCTTTCTCTAGTCTGGACACATCAAGACGCCACTTTTTGAGCTCGCGTTCGACACTATCTCTGCCCATCTCAATTGCCTTTTCTTTTTCCTGGGCCATTATGTAGTGTCTAATCTTGGTGCGAGCCCGGCCTGTTTTTACATGCTTCAGCCAGTCCTTGCTCGGCCTCTGGTGTACGGATGTTACGATTTCAACAGTGTCACCAGTGACAAGCTCATATTTCAGCGAGACCATCTTCCCATTCACACGCGCCCCAACACAACTGTGACCTACCTCCGTGTGAATCGAATAGGCAAAGTCCAGGGGAGTTGAACCCTTGGGGAATTCCTTGAGGTCCCCTTTCGGGCTAAAAACATAGACCTCGTCCGGATACAGATCGACCCTTACGTTTTCCAGGAATTCACGAGGATCTTCCAGTTCCTGCTGCCATTCCATCATTTGGCGCAGCCAGTTGACAACCTTCGCATCCTCGTCATCTACTGATTTGCCCTCTTTGTAAGACCAGTGAGCAGCAATGCCTTCTTCCGCTATCAGATCCATTTCATGTGTACGGATCTGAATCTCAATACGATGACCCTCCGGACCAATCACTGTTGTGTGGAGTGATTGATAACCATTGCTTTTGGGCATGGCCAGGTAATCCTTGAACCGGCCAGGAACCGGTTTCCACACTGAGTGAATCAGTCCAAGCACTGTGTAACAATCGCTCACCGAATCCAGAATTATCCTGAAAGCTGTCAAATCGTGCAGTTGATCAAATTCAAGCCGCTGATTGAGCATTTTTCTGTGAATGCTGTATATATCCTTGTTGCGTCCTTTAAGTATTGCTTTTATGCCCTCTTTCTCCAAACGTTCACGCACTATGGTCAAAACTGTGTTGACGTAGGCTTCGCGTTCCTGGAGCGAATCTTCCAGGCGTTTAAGGATATATGCGAACCTTTCTGGTTCCAGATGCCTGAACGCCAGTTCTTCCAGATCGGTTCTTAACCAGTAAATCCCGAGCCGGGCGGCTAGTGGGGCATAGATTTCCATCGTCTCACGGGAAATTCTGATCTGTGATTCCCGCGGCATGTGCTGCAAAGTCCTCATGTTGTGAAGACGGTCGGCCAGTTTCACAAGCAGCACCCGAATGTCGCGACTCATCGCCAGGATCATCTTTCGAAAACTCTCGGCCTGTCGTTCTTCTTTGGATTGAAACGGGAGTTTACTGATCTTTGTGACCCCATCGACAAGGGCCGCTATTTCAGCTCCAAAGAAACGCTCCAGTTCCTCCGTCGTGGCCAGAGTGTCTTCAACTGTGTCATGTAGCAGGCCAGTAGCTACTGAAGCCTCATCAAGTTTCATTTGAGCAAGAATTCCGGCGACTGCTACGGGGTGGGAAAGGTAGGGCTCTCCAGACATCCTGGTTTGTCCCTGGTGGACTTGGGCAGAATACACATAAGCCCCACGGATTAAATCCAGGTCGGCGTCAGGGTAATAAGCTTTCACCATGTCCTGGATTTCACCAAAACGCACTATCTGATTACTCGTTTCAACCATTACCTAGTGTTGCAATTTCCTTAGTGTTTGAACTGGCCTTCAGTCTAATGTCCAGGCCTCAAAGGTTTGCTCTCCCTCTTTTTAAAAATAAGCTTCAAGGGAGACCCTCCAAAATTGAAATAACTTCTCAATTGATTTTCCAGATATCGCCTGTAAGAGAAATGGATTGACTCTGGATAGTTCGAAAAGAAAATAAACGTTGGCGGCTTTGCCTGCGCCTGGGTCACGTAAAATAGTTTGATCCTCTTGGTTTTTCTATGCATTCCAGGTGGGTTCTGTTTTACTGTCTCTTCCAGAAACCTGTTAAGCTCTCCGGTAGAAACCCTTTTAGTGTAACTGGCGTACAACTCATCAATCAGACCAAACAGCTTGGGAGCGCGTGTGCCTTTGAGCGCAGATATTGTAATGATAGGCGCATGGGCCAAAAATTTTAGGGCCAAACGCGTATTTTCCACATACCTGTTGATAGTGTTGGAATCTTTCTGTGCAAGATCCCACTTGTTGAAGGCGAGAATTACCCCACGGTATTTCTCATATGCGTAGCCCGCTATCCTTGCGTCTTGGTCCGTCACTGATTCCAGGGCATCCAGCATTACTATGGCGATGTCTGCGCGGTCAATTGCCCTGAAGGCTTTTATCACACTATACTTTTCCACTCTGTCTATGATTTTAGAACGGCGCCTGACTCCGGCCGTATCGATGAAAAGATATTTTATTCCATCTCTTTTGACTATGGTGTCAATCGAATCCCGGGTTGTTCCCGGTTGAGGGTTGGCTACAAGCCGTTCTTCACCAAGTAGCAAATTAATGAACGTTGATTTGCCCACGTTTGGACGGCCCACTACGGCAACCTTTACTGGGCCGTCAGAGTTTTCATCGGCCACGGTGGTATCTTTATGGCTATCCGGAATCATTTGAAGCAGGTCGGCCAAAAACTCATCCATGCCGTAACCCGTCATAGCGCTGATCTCGTAGAGCTTCTCTACACCGAGACCGTAAAAATCCGCTGAGACGTTTTCGTGTTTTTCCGAATCGACCTTATTCACAACGTAGAACACGCTCTTGTTTGCCCTCTGCAGAATTCTGACTATTTCATGGTCCGATGGGGCCAAACCTACTTTTCCATCTCCAAGAAAGACTATTATATCAGCTTCATCCACAGCCATCATGGTCTGAGAACGCATCTGGGAAAGCATAGTGTCCTCAGTTGTGGGTTCAAAACCTCCTGTGTCAATAACCGTGAATTCTTGGTCCCTGACATTGGCGTCAGCGTAATTGCGGTCTCTGGTCAGACCAGGAGTGTCATCGACAATAGCCTTTCTCGAGCGGGTTAGCACGTTGAACAGGGTCGATTTTCCTACGTTTGGTCTACCTACTAAAGCAACCAGTGTCTTATGTTTCTTAGCCATACAGGATATATACCATATTGCCGACATGATTAGCAGACTAAATATAAAGCACAGGTTGTCCGAAAAGCTGCTGTCGCCGATCAGAGTCGGCTTGCTAAAGGTTTTTGGCGCTTAAGAAAAAAGTTGTAATTGGCGCAATAGTTTGTTAGTGTATACGTTTATGAATTTTTACTGTTTGATGCTGTTCCGCAATCAAGGGGCAAAAGTTTAGTTTTTCACGGGTTGTTGTCTGTCTGAGCCTGGTTCAGGACCAAGCCCCTTTTTATGAAAATGAATCCCGTTTATGCCAATTCGCCCTACTACTAACCAATCGAACCAATTAGTTCAAAAACTTATGAGTTGGCAGTTGGTTTAACGCGCCGGATCAGGCGCTCCAGGGCTTTGTCACATTAAGGTTTGCCGGTATGCCTAAAAAACTGTTTGGAACCGATGGAATAAGAGGCTTGGCCAATGTTGCTCCAGTGACGGTCGAGATGGCCGTGAAACTTGGCCGGGCAATAGGCCACATTTCACCCAAGGACAAGAAAGGGCATGCCAGGGTACTTATAGGCAAGGATACGCGTGTATCATCTGACATGCTTGAGATGGCTCTGGCGTCCGGTGTTTGTTCAGTGGGGGCGGACGCTGTACTTGCAGGACATCTACCAACTCCAGGAGTCGCCTTTCTTACCAGGAACATGCGCTGTGCAGCTGGAGCCGTAATTTCAGCCTCCCACAATCCATTTGAGGACAATGGCATCAAATTCTTTTCCTCTGCTGGCTACAAGTTGTCCGACGATCTGGAAGAGCGGATAGAGAGTCTGATGGAATTACCGACCCAACAGAGCGATGGGCCTACCGGAAAAGGCGTTGGGAGGACTATATCCCTTGATGATTCTGTAGGCAGATACGTCGTTTTTCTAAAAAAATGCGTGCCTGACAAGCTTTCTCTTGAAGATTTCCGAATAGCGGTTGATTGCGCGAATGGAGCGGCATTCAAGGCGGCGCCAATGGTATTTGAGGAACTGGGCGCGAGTATCACCACGATTTCCAGTGCTCCTGATGGGTTCAACATAAACAGGGATTGTGGTTCATTACATCCGGAGAGGCTTTGCCAAATAGTCAGGGATGAAGGCGCTGATTTGGGTATTGCGCTCGATGGGGATGCGGATCGGGCTATCTTTTCCGATGAAAACGGTAATGTTGTAGACGGCGATAAAATCATGGGTCTGATTGCCAAATATCTTTCAGAAAAAGGGGAATTGAAAAAGAACACCCTTGTCGCCACGGTAATGAGCAACATGGGGTTGGAAGTCGCCATGAAGTCCATTGGAGTTCACATGACGCGGACTCAGGTAGGGGACAGATTCGTGGTAGAGAAAATGCTTGAAGATGGTCTTAATTTCGGCGGAGAGCAGTCTGGCCATCTGATATTTCTGGATCACAATACATCAGGCGATGGTATACAGTCGGCGTTGCAAGTTCTCAGAGTGATGAAAGAAACAGGAAAGAAGCTCTCTGAATTGGCCTCATTGGTGTCACGGTTCCCTCAAATACTGGAAAATATACAAGTATCCAGCCGAAAGGATTTGGAAAGTATACCGGCGGTCAAAAAGGTTCTTGATGAATGCCGGTCCGAGCTTGGGGAAACCGGGAGGATACTGGTTCGTTATTCGGGTACCCAGTCGTTATGTAGGGTAATGGCTGAGGGTGAAGATGAGCAAAAGGTCCGGTGGGCGGTTGATTCGCTCAAGGAAGCCATTGTCAGGCATCTATAAAATGAACGGAACAGCTATCGAAATAGCCAGACAGGTGCTCGAACTCGAGATTCAGGGTATAAATAGGGTCCTTGAAGGTCTTGACGAACGTTTTGAGCGCTGTGTGGACATGTTATATTCCATCCGTGGGCGGATCATAATCACCGGAGTTGGCAAGTCAGGCCTGATCGGCAGAAAGATTGCAGCTACACTTACAAGCACGGGCTCTCCTGCGATATTTGTTCATCCTGTTGAAGGTCTGCATGGAGATGTGGGCATAGTCGGACGGGATGACGCTTTGATTGCCATATCAAACAGCGGCGAAACTACCGAAATAACATCCCTAGTAGCCACGATAAGGAATTTCGGAGTTAAGGTAGTTGCTATGACGGGAGTGATGTCATCCACGTTGGCCAAGATGGCTCAAGTTACTCTGGACTGTCGGGTAGATCGTGAAGCCTGCCCTCTGAACATGGCCCCGACGGCAAGCACCACTGCCTCACTGGCATTGGGAGACGCTTTAGCCATTGCCCTGATGGTCCGTAGGGGGTTCAACCGTGAAGATTTTCTGCGGAGCCATCCTGCAGGCACTTTAGGTGAAAGACTTAACCTGAAGGTCAAGGACATGATGCTCGACAGGCGTTCCGCTCCACAGGTGGGATCTGGGGCCAAAATAAACGAGATACTCAAGAGTATCAATGAGCAAAATCTGGGGTTTACGCTTGTGGTGTCTGATGACAGGCTTTTGGGAATAATAACCGATGGAGATTTAAGACGGGCTATGGAGCTCGAGGATGGTCTTTTTTCAAGACCTGCAGAGGATCTCATGACTCAGCAACCGCTCACCATTGATCCTGACAGGAAGGCGGCAGAGGCTCTGGAGGTAATGGAAAGCAAACTAATTACTGCGTTGCCGGTGACCCGCAACGATGTGCTACTCGGAGTCATCCATTTGCATGATCTGTTGGGCAGAGGTCAGATACGGTTTACCAATTGACATAGTATAAAGTGTTGAAGTTCAATTCGAGGCATGAATTCATCGACAAGCCGCCTGGTGAAATTGCCAAAGGCTTTTCATCAGGCCATCGATGTCTTAAATCCTGTTAGTGAGGTTGACGGTTGCAGGATTGATCATTGGAGGGAAATAGATGAAGTTGAACAAAGAGGACCTGGAATACTTCGAAGGGATTCTCCAGAAACAGCTTGATGAATTAATAAGAGGCGCCGGCAGAACTGTGGATGACATGACAGATCATGAAGGCAAGACTTCTTTTCCTGATCCCACGGATCGAGCCTCGATGGAATCTGACCGGAATTTCGAACTCAGAATAAGGGATCGAGAGAGAAAACTTATCAACAAGATCAGGAAAGCCCTTGAAAAAATTGAAGAGGGAAGCTTCGGTTTTTGCGATGTGTGCGGCGAGCCCATAGAATTCAAGAGATTGGAGGCCAGACCCGTAACAACTCACTGCATCGACTGCAAAACCTCTGAAGAGGAGCAGGAGAAGATTAGAAAAGTCTGATTAAGAAATTACGGGTATGCCCGAACTGGCTTTACAGATTCATCTGCGGGCTTGTGACCCCTTTTTGTATTGAGTCATCTGCTGGTGACCAGACGGGGATCATTTTCCGAAAGCTTGATGACGCCGGGACAAAAGTCACGAAAACTGTCACTAGTTGACCATCGGAGTTTTTATTGAGCGTTCCACAAATTCCTGAGCCTGCCTGCCTTGTAATAAGTATGCTTGCGTCGCAAAAGGACGCTTTGAGCATGGTGAGGTCGTTTCTGGAGGAGGCCTTCGGAACAATTGAGGAGGTCATCGGTCCACTGGATTTTGATTTTACGACCTATTATGACATTGAACTCGGCCCGGGAATCGTTCGTCATTTAATGGTTTTCAAGGATTTGATAGATCGCAGTAGTTTGTGTGATGTAAAGCTTAGGACCAATAATCTAGAAAACGTGTTCATGATCAACGGGGCCAGAACATTTAATCTGGATCCAGGTTTTTTGACTCTGGGAAATTTTGTGCTTACCACTGGTAAGAACAACGCTCACAGGATATACTTGGACAATGGCATATTCGCGGATCTTACCCTGATTTTTCGCAGGGGATCTTTCAGACCTCTAGAATGGACATATCCTGATTATTCTGATCCAGACATGCTCGAAATTCTTAACAATGTGCGAGAGAGATACAAATGCAAACTAATGGGGCTGAATCAGTAAACGGATATGTGAAAAGCATGACTGGCTTCGGCCGAGCGTCCGGAAGCTTGGGGGATGTCGAAGTCGTAGCAGAAGTCAGAGCCGTAAATCACAGGTTTCTGGATGTATTTGTAAGGGTTCCCAAGAGCTACAATTCTTTTGAACCGCAGATACGCAAAATAATATCTGAAACATCCAATCGGGGAAAATTCGAAATACTGATTCTAAGGTCAGGTGGACGTTCAGGGTTGTCCGATGTCACGCTTGATTATGAACTGGCTGAGAAATTTCACAGATTGCTATTGGAAATGAAAGACAAACTTTCCCTAGAAGGTCCAATTACTGTCTCAGACATGCTGAGTCTCAAGGAGATAGTAGTTCCTGTGGATCGTATTGACAGCTTTGATCAGGAATGGCCCACGGTTGAAAAATGCCTGCGTGATGCCATGGCATCGCTCGAGGAGATGCGTAGGACAGAAGGGGCAACATTGTGGAGGGACATAGAATTCAGGTTATTCAACATAATGAGTTCTATTGACTCCATATCTCCCTTGGTGGATCAGATTGGGGCCGAGGCTAAAGCGAGACTTGAACGACGAGTCAAGGAGATTGCCGGCTCCATCGAGGTGGACGATGACAGGATGATGCAGGAGCTTGCTATGATGGCTGAACGCTCCGATATCACCGAAGAGCTTACCAGACTCAAAAGTCACGTTGATCAATTCTTGCGTTTCGGTCAGGAAGGATCTCCGCTTGGACGCAAACTCGATTTTCTGTTGCAGGAATTGCACAGAGAGGTTAATACCCTTGGATCCAAGTCGGCATCGACCGACATATCCAGTCATGTTGTAAACATGAAGGCTGAAGTAGAAAAAATCAGGGAACAGACTCAAAACATAGAATAGGCGGGAAAAAATGGCTCGTGTAACGGTTGAAGATTGTCTGGAACAGGTTGAAAACAGGTTTGCTCTAGTAATCCTTGCTTCAAAGAGAACAAAGGAACTTAAAAGAGGCGCTCCTCTATTGGTGAGAGACAGGGACAACCGGGAAGTTGTCATGTCTCTTCGTGAGATTGCCCAAGGGAAAATAGCGTCACGACTTCCTGGACCAAATGAGTTAAAAAGTAAACAGGATGTGGTGGTTGAAACCAAAAAAGATTGAACAGAAAACAACATAACGGACCAAGAAACCTGATTCTCTACGGGATTCATCCGGTATTGGAGACGGTTAAGGCAAGACGAAGAAAGATTTATGAAGTTCTTACTTTAGATGGCTCTTCTGTACAAAAGAGTTACAGGAACTTCCTGTTGGATGAAAACATCCAGTGTCGATCGGTAAGGCTTTCTGACCTTCACTCAATTTGCGGGCCGGCCCAGCATCAGGGTATTGTAGCCCGGGTTGGACCTTTCCCTTTTGTGGACCTAGAGGATATTCAACAGGAACTTGAACCGGATGACAGTGTAGTTCTCGTGCTTGATGAAATACAGGATCCTCAGAATCTGGGAGGCATACTCAGGAGCGCTGAGTGTTTTGGAGTAAAAGCTGTAATACTGTCCAAAGACAGATCTGCAAGCGTAACCGCTGCTGTCGAAAAGGCCTCAGCAGGGGCCAGCGCTCACATTCCCGTTTGTCAGGTCGGTAATCTGGCCAGATCCCTGGATCAGCTCAAGAACATGGGGTTCTGGGTTTATGGGGCCCACTGCGATGATGGACAGGACCTCTTTCAGGCGGACATCAAGGGCAGGATCGCATTTGCTGTCGGTTCAGAGGGAAAGGGTGTCAGGCGATTAACCAGGGAAAAATGCGACATGCTCATAAACATTCCCACCTGTGGCAAGATTCAATCCCTCAATGTTACAAGCGCAACTACCGTATTGCTTGCGGAAGTTTTTCGGCGTTCCAGATTATAGGGTAAACCTAAACCATAATTTTACTTTAGGTTGTTAACTTATTTATAGGATTGGTGTATAATCTGAATATGAAACTTACAGTTACCCCAGATACTGATAATTTACTGCTTAAAAAGCCACTCCAGTTGGTAATTACTGTGGAACCTGATGGGCATTTTGAAGTCTATATCTCAGAATCCGGTGTCAGACCCGACCGTCACCTTTTACTCGGAATTGCTCAATCCATGGCAGTGCAGATCGAGGAGAAAGATCCGGAGACGGTAGTGTTTGCTGATTCAGTTGACGTGAGCCTTGAGTGTGATGGCGTAATCCAGAAGCTGCTTTCAGACCTTATCCTGGTCAGAACCGCGGAAGAAGGCGCCATAGCTGCCCTGGTCAGATCGGATCCCGCAAACGGCAGACGGTTGGGTCGCCAAGCTGTCAGGGCGCTTACAGGGACCATCAGACTGGACATACCATAGATCTGTAGAGGCCGTGCGGTTCGCAGCAAAAAAACTGGGTCGCCAAGGAGTTTGGATGCTAAACGTTAGAAAACTTTCGACGGTGGGGCTCTCATTTGTAGCCTTATTCCTTTCAGTTCTCAGTGTTGGCGCAACTGAACTGACAGGAAAATGGGAGGCTTCAGTCATGGGCCACAGAATAAAGGCCCAGGCCTTGCAACAGGGAGAGAGGTTGTCTGGAGTAGCATATCTCTACGATCTTTTTGGCAACCGCTCAACCTATCATTTCAAGGGCTCAGTAAAAGGAAACAAAGTGGTGGCTGCGCACAACGACGGTCATATTTTCAAGGGTGATGTAACTCCTGATGGAAGACTCGTTGGATACCTCAACACCAGCAACGGACATCGCATACCTGTTGATGTTCGAGGAGCCGGACGGTAACGACATCTGTAGTGATGGATACGTGGAAGGAAATAGCGCCAAGGTTTAGAACCGTGTGGTTCATGTTTGCCCTCATACCGCTCATGGCAGTATCGGCTCTGGTCTGCGCCACGATACTGTTGTTGGCGGCCCCTTTGACGATCTACGCTTTTGTGACAAAGAGTCATTTAAAGTCGCCGTGGGCAAAATCTCACAAGAACATTTGAAAGGTATGCTACTCCATTGATTGTTGAGGGATTACAGGCTGGTCGGATATTGAATTGAGCAACACAGGTTTCTTGTAGTTCCCATCCAGATTGTCCTTTGGATAGCTTTCAACGTGACTCTCGAGTCTTGTAGATCCTGGAAGTATGCCTGAAGGAATATTATTAGCGATGTGTTCAAGCTTCGCATTCAATCTTATTATGGACGGATCATCCTGTGTCAACATAGACCACGAGTCAAAAACTGTCGTGTCTTTTGAGCCGTCTTTAAAGTTCAACACTACTTTCCTGATAACACCCGACTCAGAAAAATCTACAGAAACATCCTTTATCCGTTCAAATTCAGGCGCCTGACCAGGCTGTATTTCCAAAGTAAACTGGTTATCAGTTTTTATTTGATTGACGCCGGAGAACTTCCCCAGATCGCCGCCCGAAATGGTATTAACGATCGACATCAAGGGATCCGAGAATTTTGAACGGTCTCGATGACCGGTCAAATGATAAAACTCCTGATCGCGCCCATCATGTATGATAGTGAGGAACTCGCCATCCGAGAGAATTTCGACGTTAATGTCACCATTGAGTTGAAGCATGTATTTTTCTTCTTTCTGGAAAACCAGATTGCCTTTCACATGCATCTCGTTTTTGAAAACTGGTGACTGTCTGACCTTGTGAAATTCGGCCTTAAACTGCCGAACCAGAAAAGACTTCTTTTCAAGGTCCTTTAGCAGAAATTCCAGATCCCCGTTCAGAACCGTTCTCGACGCACAGCTATTTGTCATAAAAATTAACAATAATAAAAGCAAGAAGTTGTAAAAGATTCGGTATTGGTTAAGTATCATGTCTTCCATTATTCAAAAAGGTAAACGCAAACAATAAGTGATTACCAAATAATAAGATTTAGAGCAATAGATTCAAGGTTGCAGTTCCCGAGGTCGATCTTTGGCGTAAAGGTCCTCGGTAGGGATCCTGAGGCAGGCTGTTTGTCTGGTCTGAGGGGAGAGATCCTGAATTGGCACAATCTAGCCGGGCTACCAGAGTTTCAGACTGCGACATTATGCGAGGAAGGCAACCGCGATTCTGGAAACATCATGTTAGTAGGTTGATTTGTTTATCCTGATTCAGGCCAGAGTTCAGTTTCCTCGTGGCAGAAACGAACTGAAAGTGTCTCTGATTCCAGCCCCGAGGGTCTGAATATCCCTACTGAATTGCCCAATGATGGTGGCAGGTGGAGTGAGTTCAGACTGAGGTGGCTGATCTTCTGGATTCAAAGCCCTCGGTGGGCCCTCTCTCCTGAAAGAATCCAGAATGGAAACGCCTATTGTGTTTTTGGATTCAATCGGATGAGCCGCTGGCAGAGAGTTCGAAGAGACACCAACTGTCGATGGAGATGAGACGCCCGGAACTCTCGTTGTCAAGGATCCTGATTCATCAGGCTTCAAATGTCCCGGTTGCGAATATGTCGATCGAGTGGGAGGACTATATGGCATAGCCGCTGGAAGAGGTGGCAGAGCTTTGTCTTTTGCTGCGGCTTCTGCGTTCTTGCCTGTGGAATAGATCGGGTATTCTGGGGAACCCGATTCTTTAGGAGCGGACGCGGTAAAAGGTTTTGGTTTAGTGTAATCAGAAGTTGACTTTGAGGCAGGGGCCCGTTCCTGCCTGCTTTTTGGTTTACTTTTTTCCTTGGGTGGCTTCTGAGTCTTCACAGTTATGTAGTCCTGCGTCTCTGGTGATGAGGTAGTCTTCTCGTGACCAGATTCGATAGCAGACTTTTCATGTTTTAACTGATCAGTAGACTGGACTGGGGGAAGAGGAGCTGCGCCCGGTAGAGTCGGCATGCTCTGTATCGGCGCAGTTGCTGGAGCAGTCAATACTTGAGGCAGAGTGTCATTATTCCTTCTAGGGCCTGAACGGGTCGGCCCAGCCGTCATGCTGGACCCCTGACCGGCATGACCAGAGAAAGAAGCATCTGACGCTGATGCGAGTGTTGTAGGCGGTGGGCCCAGTAGAGTTTCAAGGTAGGCGGTTAGCAAATCACTATCCCAGTTGACCAAGCCTACCGAGTATCCGACCACACGACCGTTTCTGTCAATCACGTAGGTCGTCGGTAAGCCGGGTATTTCGTAGATGGCTTCTGAATCTGAATTTATAACAAAAGTGGTAGGGACTCCGGAAGGCAACCGTTTCTGATTAACGGTATACCGCTGATGAGCGTCAAATGAATATGTAAATGGGAAGTCCGAATGTTTGACGTAATCCATGATATCGGATGCCCTGTCAAAAAGATTTACGGCTATTACCTCTAGACCCCGGTCAGAGTATTTTCGAACCAGTTTTTCCAGAAGGGGCTTCTCCATGGTACAAGCCGAACAATCAATTTTCCAGAAACTCAGGATGATGACTTTGCCTTTCATGCCAGCAGGATTGACAACAGGAGTGGTGATGCCATCGAGTTCAAAGCTGTTAACCGGGGGAGGGCTGTTGAAGAGATTGAAATTGCAGGATAGCAGTTTGTCATGTAACGACATGCCGATAGCTCGACTATCGCTTGAAACGATGACCAGAAGCAAAGACAGAGTCAGGATTATTCTATGAAGTAGAGACATTATTGGCGCCTCCGGCGCGAATATCACAATTAAATTAAATTATACATTATAATGGCAAGTTTTTCAATAGATTTATGGCAATGTAATCTCTTGCATTTTGGGACAGTATGTCATATAGGGCAAAGAATCCGGGGTGACAAGGCGATCGCCGGCGCAAAAAGCGCGGGAGGAAAGTCCGAACTCCAAAGGGCAGGATGCCGGGTAACTCCCGGTGAGGGCAACCTTAAGGAAAGCGCAACAGAAAGCAAACCGCCTTCAGCGATGAAGGTAAGGGTGAAACGGTGAGGTAAGAGCTCACCGGTTCTCGTGGTAACACGGGAAGCCAGGCAAGCCCCATCCGGAGCAAGACCTAATAGGGAAGCGTTTGAGGGCGGCCCGTCCGAAGCTTCCGGGTTGGTCGCTTGAGGTGGCGAGAAATCGTCATCCTAGAAGAATGATCGCCGCCCAGGCAACTGGGAACAGAATTCGGCTTATCGTTCACCCCGGATCACTCCACAAAAGAGGAGTTCTAGTATGACAGAAGAAAATAACAAGGAGTCAACCCCAAAGACGCCAGAGACCCAAATAGACGCGCAGGCAGGCAGCGCAGTTCAAAAGCGGCTAGTCCTTACAATTCTTATCGTTATCCTGATGGCTATGACTGCTGTTGCATCGGTTTACAGGCAGGAAATTTACGTTTCGATATTCAGGACTTTTTCCAACCTGACAGCAAGCAAACCTGACCCAAAGATAAAGTCCGAAATCGCTCCTCAGGTCCAGAAAGTTGAACCGGGGCAGTCAGAAAATACCACGACTCCCAAGATGGAAACGCATGAGCCAGGTCGCTCCTCCATCGATCAGGCTCAAGTCCAAGTTCTCTCGCTCGCCTCTGAGGTTGAAAAATCAGTGCCGGAAACGGTAAAGTCGGAGGATCAGAAGAACGATGGTCTCAATTTTTCTAGTGTGGCATCCGCTCCGTCAACTGAACAGTCAGGTGGCTCTCAAACCTCAAAGCCACTGAACTCAGTCAACAGTTCCGAAAAGAACAAAAACCAACAGGAGACGCAAAAGGGTCCAAAAGCGGCAAAGCCTGAGACAAAGAACGCGCAGAAAGAGACGACCAGGGAGGATCTGCAACCCACTAAAAACGAAAACAGTGAGCCTAAGAACTCGGGATCGTCGGAACAATTTCTGGTCCCGGGTTCACTGACAGTCAAGATAGAAAACTATGCCGGATCTCTGACCAAGTGGCGTCTCATGACAATCCTGGATGATTCGGACCTGATGGCTAAAGATGCCAAGCCATGGAATCCTAACCGATTTTCCACAGCGGTCAACTTTGTGTCCAGGTTGTCTTCACAGCTAACTCCCGGATCAAAACTGGCGGTGCGTGATTTCGCATGCGTGAAAAAGGATGACAGGGCAAAGGCTGTTCCCTGTCTTAGCCGCATGCTTTCTGACTGGTCAGATGCGCCTCACTCCGGATTGAAGGACAAGCTTCAAGAGGCCAAACCCGGTGGATCAGTCAATCCGTGCGCAGCCGCCGCATACTCCATGAAAAAGGATTTTCTGGTTAGTGATTCTTTGAGACCTCGGCTTCTTCTGATTACAGCCGGAGCAGCCAGATGTAACGCGAAAGATGTCCTCAAGGCCGCTGGAGCCATAGGGCCAGGAGCCAAGACTCCCGTTGACATTCTGGCGGTAGGCATGAGTAAGAAGAAAAAAAGCGCATACGCCAATCTGGCCAAAAAGACTGGTGGGGTTTTCCTTCAGGTTGATACACCTGCCGACATCGAAAACGCACTGAAAAAATATTCAAAGAGTATGCAAGTGACTGCCGTTGACAGGATTGAAGTACGCGGGGATAAGGTCGTTTTCAGTGTTAATTCTAATGAAGACATAACCTTGGCTCCCGGAACATACACCGTAGTTCTACCATCAATCAAGGGGCTGGCTGAATTCAAGAGGTCTGTTCCAAATGTCAGGATAAAGTCTGGAGAAGCAACACTAATGACGGTTAAAATCTCTAAAGGAAAGGCAAGTGTCAAAATAGGCGCAAAGTAGGGGGATGCCGGACCGGATGAATCCCTGACCGAGAATCCATCCTGAATGTATCAAACGGCTGGAAAAAGGCAATGGCAAGCAGGCGCCTGGTTCTATATGGATGGCATCCGGCTATGAACCGCAATTACTTATAGAATCATGCTTTTTAATGACTCCAGATCTGGCGCAACAATGGCGCCTTTTCCAGACATTTCCTCTAAAGCTTCTTTGGATGTTTCTTCATTTACTCCCCGACACAATTCTTTTATTACGTAAACCTGATATCCAAGCTTTATTGCGTCTAGCACAGTAGCCTTAACGCAATAATCTGTAGCGATTCCATAGACTATGAGGGTTTTCACGCCGGCTTCTGTCAGAGTGGCGTCGAGGTCGGTTTTGGACCCGCCATCATCCCGGAAGCCCGAATATGAATCGAATCGGGGGTCCGATCCCTTATGGATTACCGAATCAATCAATGTTGAATCTATCAGGATAGCAGCTCCATCACTTTTCTCAACGCAATGCTTTGGCCAGAGGACTTGAACCCTACCGTTGGTAAGTTCAATTGTATCAAACGGCTGAGCGCTGTCATGCGTTGAAGCAAACGACATATGGTTGTCAGGGTGCCAATCCTGGGTGGCTATCACCTGAAGCCCCAGGTTTTTTAACTGGTTTGTGGCGTCTGAGACCTTTTTGACATAATCCAGGCCTGATCCAGGCACTGCGAGCGAGCCATCGTGCGCTTCAGAGAAATCAGCCTGCATGTCCACCACAAGCACAACAGGTTTGATCCTGGGGAAAAAAATTACCAGAAGTCCAAACGGTCCAAGTAGCAGACCGACAAAGAACCAGCCTGATACACTCCTGTTTTTCTTGTAGGCAATTGCTGCGCTCAATCCACCAAACAAAAGCGATAGAAATACTGCCAAAACAAGGGGGGTCGCCATTTAAAACCTCTTTACTTCCCTGAACACCATAAGAATACTCACGCTTATGGCCGTTGCTAGGCAAATCTGTCATCCGAACGTTTAACCCTGAACTCAACAGCCTTCTGGTTCATCCATCCCGTGCTGGAGCCTAACCTGTTGTCAATTTCAGAAACAAAAGGTTTGATGTCGATTAACGGAGCTCCATCCATGATATCGACATCCTGAATGTGGAGAATGTTCTTTTCCACCCTGTTTAGCCTCACCACGGACACACCGACAGGGTTAGGCCTTTTGGGGGCTCTGGTGGCAAAAACCCCTCGGGGCGTGTCATCAAGGAAGGGTTTTGTTTGGAGAGAGTAACCCTTGGACTCATGGAAATGGTAGATTAGAAAGATATGAGAAAAACCGTCGAGGTCCTTTAGTCCATCAGCATACTGATCAAATATTTCCACAGTACCGCTAAATTCTTCAGCGCCTTTTGGCTGGATCGGCATGCCTTCTTTCCTGGTAAAAGGAGAATGAATAATTCCTATTGGTTCGTATATAATTTTATCAATCATTTAATTGCCCCAAGGGGATAGCAGGTTTTTTACTTACGGTAATGATAAGTCGGTCTGGAAAAACAATAAATAGTAGGGAAGGGATGGCCGACTCCTGGCAGCGCAAGCAAAGATTTGTTAAAAGCTCATTAAATAAGAACCAAAAGAGGCGGTTTTTCAGGACCGCCTCAATTTCTTTCATGACTAACGAACGATCAGCAGAATCCTAAAGCGTTCCGGAGATGACTATTCTCTGGATTTCGTTGGTTCCCTCATAAATCTGGGTTATCTTGGCGTCGCGCATCATTCGCTCTACCGGATACTCTGTGCTGTAGCCGAATCCACCAAGAACCTGCACTGCTTCCACGGTGGTCCACATTGCAACATCCGAGCAGTAGGCCTTAGACATCGAGGAATGCCTGATCGTCTCGGGTGGTAGCTTTGATAGGTCTTTCTGAACCCTGTCCAGAAGAGAACATGTTTTCCAGAGAAGCATGCGGGCTGCCGTGATCCTCATGGCCATATCAGCCAGTTTAAACGCTATCGCCTGATGTTTGATTATGGGCTTACCAAAGGCCACTCGCTCTTTGGCATACTGAGTGGCATACTCAAAAGCTCCCGCGGCTATACCCAATGCCTGCGCCCCAACGGAAGGACGACTGAAATCAAGTGTTTTCATCATGATATGGAATCCAGCTCCCTCTTCGGCAAGCAGGTTCTCAGCGGGGACCTCGACATCTTCGAAAATCAGCTCCCTGGTGTCAGATGACTTGATGCCGAGCTTGCTCTCCTTCTTTCCGATTGTGAATCCCGGCATGCCCTTTTCAACGATGAAAACGCTTGCTCCCTTGTAAGGCGCCACATCCGGGTCGGTGACCGCATAAACACTGAATGTATCTGCAATCCCGCCGTTGGTTATCCACATTTTGGAGCCATTGAGGATATACTTGTCACCTTTTCTTACGGCCCTTGTCTTTAGCGCAGCCACATCCGAGCCACCCTTGGACTCTGTCAGACCAAATGCCGCTGTTGTCTCACCGGTTGACAATGGTTTGAGGTATTTTTCTTTCTGCTCGTGATTACCGGCCAGGATAATCGGAAGGCTACCAAGTTCCTGAACCGATGGAATGAGCGCAACCGACGCATCGGCTTTTGCCAGTTCTTCTACCACTATGCAATGCGAGATCATGCCAGCGGCCATGCCATCGTACTCGGCTGGAAAGTCAACTCCCATCAAACCGTTTTCACGCATAAGCTCTAGCATGTCGTAGGGATATTCTCCCTTTTTATCTCTTTGTTCTGCTCCAGGAGCAACCTTCTCCTTGGCAAGTCTGCGGACCATGTCCTGAAGCATCTGTTCTTCTTCAGTCAACGAGAAGCGATCATTGTCTTTCATCTCACTCTCCATCACTTATATGAGGAATTTTTTATTCCTGAAGGTTCGTTCATAGGAATCTTATTCGTAATCGTAAAAACCTTTGCCCGATTTTCTGCCTAGCCTTCCGGCTCTGACCATCTTTTTGAGAAGTCCAGGAACCCTGTACTTTGGATCACCAAATTCCTCATATAGGTGTTGCTGAACATTGAGCAGCGTATCAAGGCCGACCAGATCCGCAAGCGCCAACGGGCCCATTGGGTGGTTTGCGCCCAGTTTCATGCCTTCGTCTATCTCTTTGGCGGTGGCCAGACCTTCCTGGAGCACAAATATTGCTTCTATGACCATAGGAACCAGGATACGGTTGACAACGAAGCCAGGAGCCTCCAAAACTTCTATGGCCGTCTTTCCCATCTTTGCCGACAGATCTTTTATTATCTGGACGGTTTCATCGGATGTCCCGTAACCCCTTATAATTTCCACAAGTTTCATCATAGGAACAGGATTAAAGAAATGCATTCCAATGAATTTGTCAGGCCTGTTGGTAATAGCGGCCATTTCTGTGATACTGAGCCCTGATGTGTTGGTGGCAAAAACTACGTGAGGCGCAGCCAGGGCATCAAGCTCCTTGTAAACGTTCTTTTTGAGGTCCATCTTTTCGATGACCGCTTCAATGGTTACGTCCACATCCTGAGCCAGTTCTGTTAATGTCAGACATCCTTTAATTCGGCCTCTCACTGCCTCAGCGTCAGCTGCGGTCATGAAACCTTTATCGGCCATGCGTTTGAGATTTTTTTCTATGGTGGAGAAACCTTTTTCGAGAAAGCGTGTTTCCACGTCCATTAGGTTAACATAAAAACCACTTTGGGCTGCGACCTGGGCAATGCCTGCCCCCATCAAGCCAGCCCCTATTACACCTATTCGTTTGATTTCCATCAGGCTTACGCCCCTCCTTCGGTGTATGGAATACTAGATCAAGAAAGCGTACAAGGCGCCTGTTAATTGGGCGCGCAAGTTTAAAGATTAACAGAGGCCAATAATTTGATCAAGTGTTTACGAGAGTTATGCATCGATTCATTGATCATATTTCATAAACATGTTAATAAATGGGATATCGAATAAACCCCAGGCTTTTGAAATTGAGAAGGAGGATTAGATGGCCAAAGTCGCTGTTATAGGGGTGGGGCAGAGCGCTTTTGTTCGTTCCTATCCTGGTTCAATTCGTGAATTGGCTTTTGAAGCTTTCAGGGACGCCATGAAAGACGCCGGACTAAAGTCGGAGCAAATTGACGCATCAGTAATTTGTTCGGCTCCTGAATATGACAAACAGAGAACGCCCGCAGGATTGATGGCTGAATATTTAGGGTTAAACCCTCAGCCGACCTTTTATGTGGAGAGTGTGTGTTCATCAAGTTCCAGTGGTCTCAGGACTGCCTACGCCCTGGTGGCTTCAGGACTTCATGATGTGGTCCTGGTTTTGGGATTTCAGAAGATGTCCGAAATTTCGTCCGCTGAATCCCAGGAGAGGATGGGTCGTGGAGCCGATATACAGTGGGAAGCCCCATTTGGAACCATGATGCCGGCCTATTACGCAATGTATGCACGAGGTCATTTCGAGAAATATGGCACATCAGAGGAAGATCTGGCCCTGATTCGAGTCAAATCGTCAACTTACGGTGTGATCAATGACAAGGCGGTTTTCCGCAAATCTCTTGATTTGCCCAAGATAATGGAACCCAAATATATAGCCACGCCTTTGAAAATGTATGACTGCTGCGCTAATGCCGACGGTTCCTCCTGTATGATTCTGGCCTCGGAAGAAAAAGCCCGGGAATTATGTAAGAATCCAATATGGATTCGAGGGCTTGGAATGGCCACTGCTCCTATAAACATGGCAGGCAGGGACACATTCTCCGGACTCAAATGCGCTCAGCTCGCCGGTAAACGCGCTTATGAAATGGCGGGAGTAGGTCCCAAAGACATTGATGTGGCAGAAGTGCATGACTGCTTTACAATAGCCGAAATGATGGCATACGAAGACCTGGGTTTTGCCGAGCCGGGAAAAGGGAAAGATCTGATACGAAACAAGGAAACCTACAAGGAAGGCAGAATTCCAGTTAATGTAGATGGAGGCCTGCTTTCTAAGGGACATCCTATTGGAGCGACTGGCGGCTCCCAGATTCGTACAATAGTGCTCCAGCTAAGAGGTGAGGCCGGAGATATGCAGGTCCCCGACGCGAAAATCGGACTAGTTCACAACATTGGAGGTGTTGGCATCTACGGAAACGTCAGCATCTTCAGCGCTGACTGACAATAAAATTGGGGATTACACAGCAATCCGTCAGGAAATTACATAAACCGGCTAAGATCCTTAAATGCGGCAAATGGTGGAGGCAAGGATATGGGTTTTGATCAATTCGGAGTAATAAGTTTCACGTCGGCCACAAAAACTGAGAAGTTTGTGGAATTACTTCAGGACAACAAATTAAGTGGAACGGTATGCAAATCTTGCGGGGCAAAATTTTTCCCGCCCCGAAGTGACTGCAGCTTTTGTTTGAGTAACGATATGGAGTGGTTTGAGATTAATGGCCCGGGTGAGCTCATAAGCTACACGACAGCCATGTATGCGCCGGCTGGATTCGAAAACGATGTGCCTTACACTCTGGGTGTCGCTCAGTTTCCAGAGGGTGTAAAGGTTTTTGGCCGGTTGGACAAGTCTGTGTCCGACGACCAGGTCAAAGCTGGCATGAAAATAAAAGTTAAGGTCGTTAGCTTGGAAGAAGGTAGAGTGAGCTACGAACTTTCAGCAGCATAAAAAGTGTGAAACACTAGAAGGGCCGGGATCTAAAAAGTTTCCCGGCCTTTTATTTCTCCTGTCTGAGTAACACCAGATCAGCCACTGCGCCTTGGGCCTGCCAGTAATTTTCGACAAACAAGCGGGTGGCTCTGTCAATGTCCTGCTTCCTTAAAAATATCCTGAGTTCAAGATGCCTTATTTCAGTTTCTCTATCAAACCCAGCAGTTCATCTGTTTTTTCCCGAAGGAGTTCCTTATTCCTTCTTGTTTCTACGTTCAGCCTGATAACTGGTTCTGTGTTCGATGGCCTCAGATTAAATCTCCAGTCAGGGAATTCCATGCTCAAACCGTCAATATAGTCGCAAAAAAGCTCTTTCCCTTTGTAAATGGCCTCTATCTTTTCAATTACCGAAAGTGGATCTGTAACGGTTCTGTTTATTTCTCCGCTAACTGGGAATTTGTCCATTCTCGACTCAACAAGTTCTGACAAATGTTTGCCTGCGACACTCACTGTCTGAACAAGTACCAGCCACGGGATCATGCCACTATCACAATACGCGAAATCCCTGAAATAGTGATGGGCAGACATTTCACCGCCATAAATTGCGTCCTCCTGGCGCATCCTCTCCTTGATGAAGGCATGCCCCGCCTTGCACATCACGGATTTTCCTCCGGCATTCTTGACCATTTCAGCGGTATTCCACACCAGGCGGGGATCATGAACGATGCTTGCGCCGGGGTAAGTCTTCAGAAAGGCTTCGGCCAGAAATCCCACTACGTAATATCCTTCCAGAAATTGACCTTTTTCATCAAAGAAAAAGCATCGATCCGCATCGCCATCCCAGGCTATTGCAAGGTCTGCCTTGTGTTCAAGCACCGCTTTTTCTGTTACACCCCTGTTTTCAGGCAATATAGGGTTGGGAATCCCGTTCGGGAATGTCCCGTCGGGCTCGGGGAAAATTTTTATGAATTCCAGCGGAAGTTTCTTTTCAAGCTTATCCAGGATTATTCCAGCACACCCATTACCACAATTTGCCACCACCTTGAGTCTGGCAATTTTTGAAGGGTCAATGTAGGTCATCAGGTGATCCACATAAGCGTCTTTTACATCCACTGCCTCGATGGACCCTTTAGTTTTGGCTTCAGCGTTGTAAGCGTCTTCAAAAACTATTCTTTCGATGTCTTTGAGGCCGGTGTCACCACTTATGGGTCTTGATTCCTCTCTGACCAGTTTCATACCATTGTAATCCATTGGGTTGTGACTGGCAGTGACCATTATTCCGCCATCCAGTTTGAGGTAGGAAGTGGCGAAATAGACCTCTTCTGTCGGACACAGACCTATGTCTACTACATCACATCCCTGCGCGTTTAGACCTGAGCTTACTGCTTGCGCTATGGACTTGCTGGATAATCTTATGTCTCTTCCTACGCAGACTTTTTTTGCGCTCAACAAGGTTGCGTAAGCCCTACCAATTCTGTATGCCACGTCTTCATTGAGCTCGTCAGGTATTCTGCCTCTGATATCGTAGGCCTTGAAACTCTTTCTCACTTCAGGATTCAACTGGCTCATGTTTACCTCTTTTCAATTAAACAAAATAAAAAAGACAGCTGTCGGCTCATTAGTCCGCCCTTTTCATAATAGGCCGTGATAGCCTCTTTCCTTGAGCAATATCTGGAGCTGCTTTATGTCCTGCGCGTTGTCTTTACGACATACCAGAATGGCGTCAGGAGTGTCCACAATGATAAGGTCCTGCACCCCTACAAGCGCCGTCAATTTTTGGGGGGACGATACTACACAGCCAGATGACCTCAAACTCAAGGTTTGGCCTTTGACCGCATTACCATCCTCATCAGTGTTCCAGACATCCTGGAGCGAAGTCCAGCTTCCAACATCGTTCCATCCTACGTCTATGGGAATGACAACAACATCTTCGGCCCTTTCCATGATGCCATAATCAATGGACAGTTCTGGTAGCTCCTCATAGAGCTTGTTGATAGCCGCTGCTTCTTTGTCTGTGTTCAAGTCCGCTTCTATGGTTTCCATGGCCCGACTAACTGACGGAAGGTAGCGTTCGAAAGCACCTATGATGGTTGAAATTTTCCAAACAAACATGCCACTGTTCCAGAGATAGTCACCCTTGGCAAGATAGGCCTGAGCAATTTTCAGCTCTGGTTTCTCAACAAACCTGATCACCCTGTAAGCCTTGAAATCACCGTTTTCGGCCACAAGATCGCCCCGCTGTATATAGCCGTAACCGGTTTCCGGTCTGTCCGGGACTATGCCAAAAGTTATGAGGTGCTCGTTCTTATAGGCTACATGGTATGCGGATTCCAGAGCCTTGATAAATTCGGATTCCTTTACGATCAGATGGTCCGCCGGTAGCACAGCCATAACTCCATCCGGATCAATCTTGCGTAGCTTGTATGCCGCCAGGGCAATGCAGGGGGCAGTGTTTCTTCCAACCGGTTCTGCTACGATAGCATTACCCGACATTTCGGGAAGTTGGGCCCGAATTTTTTCTTCATGCGATCCTCCGGTGACTACGAGCATTCGATCAAACGGAACCAGAGGTGATACTCTCTCAACAGTCGCCCTAATCATGGTTTTGTCACCAACTATGTTCAGGAGCTGCTTTGGCTGATGTCTTCTGCTTTGCGGCCAGAAACGCGTTCCGCTGCCACCTGCCATTATTAAACAGTGAAGCATTGCAAATATCTCCTTCCCATAGGGTTCCTTGAAACCATTGGGCCGTCCTCCGGACTGGTTAAGAAATTGATTCCCGGGTGATTACAGCGGGTGAACTCCATTGTTCTACAATCCTATTCAAATATTAGTTCAGTGTCTTTCAATACGGACCCTTTTGGAATGACACATCGTGAATTGGTCAACGCTTTTATGACTACTGTGCCCTTTATGTTGATATCCTGCTCGAAATATACGGGGCCCGAAACCTTCAGGGACACGGCGTCTACCATGGAAATGGATCCCCAATCCGAGAATTTTTCCGGAATCCTGAGAGGAGAATCGATGAAATCAGAAGAAAAGCTCACCTGAGGTCTAAGTGGCAGGGTCGGAGAACGCTTCGGGTTTGGCTTGATCTTAACATCCTCGTCAATTATACATGCGTCGGATTGCAGAACGAACAGATCTTCAATTTTTTTGGTGGGGAAAAAACGATCGCGTCCGACCCGCAATCCACGAGTATTTTTGAATGATCCCAAGGCAGAGCCCATCGCCGTTTCAAGCTGAACTATGTTGTGTCCCCTAATCTTCTTGCGGTTCTCGATTATTGGTAACTTAATCGATTTTGTTGCAAGTAGTTCCTTTAAGGATCTGAGATTGACCCACACGTTGTTTGTGTTAAAGACCCTGAATTTTTTTATGTCCATGAACAAATCTAGTTGGTCGTCCGGAACTTGACCAATTTCGAGTAGTTCCAAGCGATCTTCATTGACCACAAGGGTTCCACCCTTCCTGTCCTCATCGGTGCGATCAGTCACCTCAAGCAGAAAATCAATCGATTGAGCCTCCATCAGCCCAAGGATCCACGGATCCAGCGTGGCCGCAAGGTTGTCCACGTTTGAGATAAAGGCCCATTCGACACCTTGTGACAGAAGCTGATCGAGTGAACCTGTCTCCTGAAGGCTATCGTAAATGTCTCCATGACCTGGAGGAGCCCAATCGTCATCAGTTCCCGTCTCCAACGGAAATAGCGAGTCCTCCAGTAGTCTCGGGACTTCTTTCTGAACAAAACTCAATGCCGGAAATGAATTCTGGATCAGCACCTCATGGGTCAGGGCGTCTGTAAAAAAACTGTTCATGAGCAGCAATGGGATGTCCACCCCATATTTTTTCCTGATAGATCCAATCTGAAGGCAGATGATGTCCAGGTAGCTCAAACCGTTCTTTGCTACCAGGATGCCTTTAGGGACATTTCCACCCATGGTGGTGCTTCTTCCACCGTTCAGTTTGACAATGACTGCTGATCCGAGTAATTTCTGGCCTCTTTTCTCTAGTTCTCTCATGCTCTCTTCATCGGAGGGAGTTTCGACAAGCAGGCTAGAGTCCGGAGCGTAGAGGTTTTTCAAATCAAAGCTTTTCCTGGATGCATCATTGGAAATTTCAACTATCTGGGATAGAAAAAGTTCGATGGCATGGGTGGACATTCCACGCGATGTCATTCTTTGTCGAATTAAACGCTCTGCTTCTCTTGTAGACATTTTACTGACCCAACCGAATATTAGGAAATCTGACAACTAAAGACAAACTCATGTTTCATCTCTGGAATTTCTAACTGTTTGTCTGGCCTTTTCGATGAGTTCTATCAATGTAACCACTTTGGGGGAAGGAGTCTTATCAAAGTAGGCGCCAAGATTTCCCTCTCCCATTTTTTTAGCAAGGACCTTCCTGATGTCAAAATAAGGGGTCCAGCAGCTGATTGCCTTCATACAGGGTTGGCCAGAGTTTTCTATCTCGCAGTATTCGAAAGTTACTGTGCCACCGAGCCTGGGGCATCTGATTTCAAGTGATCGAATATCATTTCCCTCTGTCATAAGATTCTGGCCTCCGGAAACAGCGGGTGTGAGGCGCCACAATTCGGCGGCGCCTCCGATATGGCTATATTATTGGTTTAGGGTAGTCTTCGAGGCATTTCAATGAACAATCTATGTCATCCTGAAGCATTTCATAATCCACCAGTTTGCCCTGAAAATATGCGTCATATGCTGGAAGGTCTATGATGCCATGTCCACTCCAGTTGACAAGTATAGTCTTTTGCTTGCCTTCCTCTTTGGCTTTTAAGGCCTCCTGAATGACGGCTGCCAGCGCATGGTTGGTTTCAGGAGCGCTGATGAATCCCTCGGTCCTGGCCCAAGTAACTCCTGCGGCAAATGTCTCTAACTGAGGAATAGCCCTGGGTTCCACCAGTCCATCCAGGACCAGTTGACTTACTAACGGCGCCATGCCGTGATAACGTAATCCACCTGCGTGAATAGGGGCGGGAACATAAGCGTGACCGAGAGTATGCATCGGCAGCATTGGAGTCAGCTTTACGGTATCTCCGAAATCGTAAGCAAATGGCCCTTTTGTCAGGGTCGGACATGAAAGAGGTTCCACTGCCAGTATGTCAATCTTCTTTCCTGCTATTTTGTCACGTATGAATGGGAAAGCTATTCCGGCAAAATTGCTTCCTCCGCCAGCGCAGCCTATGATGACATCAGGATAGTCATTGACCTCGGCCATCTGTTTTTGGGCTTCGAGTCCGATTACCGTCTGATGAAGAAGAACGTGATTGAGCACGCTTCCCAGTGAATAGCGTGTCATGGGACGTCCAAAGGCTTCACTCGTGACAGCGTCTTCCACAGCTTCACTTATGGCCATTCCAAGAGAGCCGGGGCAGTTTGGGTCTTGGGCGAGGATTGACCGTCCAGCCTCAGTCTCAGTGCTGGGGCTTGGGATGCATGTGGCCCCCCACGTGTTCATCATGAGACGTCTGTATGGCTTCTGCTCATAGCTGACCCTAACCATATAAACTTTTGCCTCTAACCCAAACTGGCTGCAGGCAAAACTCAGGGCGCATCCCCATTGACCAGCTCCTGTTTCAGTGGCTATGCGCTTAACTCCAAATATTTTGTTGTAATAAACCTGTGGGATGGCGGTGTTGGGCTTGTGGCTTCCTGCCGGACTAACACCTTCGTTCTTATAGTAAATCTTGACAGGACAATTCAGATATTTTTCCAGTCTGAGAGCGCGATACAGGGGAGTGGGACGCCAGATAAGCAGCTTTTCAAGGACTTCCTCGGGAATTTTGATCCATCGTTCTGAGCTTACTTCCTGCTCTATAAGGTTCATTGGAAACACTGGAGCCAGGTCCTCAGGCGCAATTGGTTGAAAAGTCCCGGGATGAAGAGGTGGTTGCAACGGACTGGGCATGTCCGCTGCTACATTGTACCATTCACGTGGCATTTGATCTTCACGCAGCTGAATTTTTACCTGCATTGTCGATTCCTCCTATCTGGCGCTCATTGAGAAATCCCGATAATTTAATACATTAGTTATATCGGAATCTTATAAGACAGTATGCGGAAACGGAGACTAAACGGCCCGGAACGTGAAAGCCGACTGTTAATTATCTTACCACTGCGCCAGGTCCTACCTGATCCGTTGGTCCTAACAAAATCGCTTTGCCATCTGGGCCGATTGCGGCAAGGGCCATACCCGAACTTACTCCAAACCGCATCTTCCTGGGTTTGAGGTTCGCCACAACTATGAGGGTTTTACCTGCAATGTCCTCTGGTTTGTAGGATTCACGTATTCCGGCAAAAATTGTTCTAGTCTCTGAGCCTAGATCCACTTCCAGTTTCAGCAGCTTGTCAGAACCTTCAACCGTCTCCGCAGACATGACCAGGGCGGTTCTGAGATCCACTTTTGCAAAATCGTCTATGGTTATTTCAGCTTTGAAAGGAGCTGTTTCGGGCTTCAGGCATTGCTGCTGTTCAGGCTGAGCCTCCCCTGAAGCTGTAACAAGCGTCTGGAAAGCACCGGGCTCAAGGCGATCTATCAGCTTATCAAACTTGCCTATGTTCATATTTACCAAGTCAAATCGGGCATCTGACCAGACCAGAGGGGCCAGGCCAAGGATCTCCTCGACTTTGGCGCAATATGAAGGTAACACGGGTTTAAGGGCAATCACTATAAGCTTGACGCAATTGATGGCCAGCGTCAGGTCATTTCGAGCCTTTTCCGGATCAGACTTGACGGCGCTCCATGGTTCCGAATGCTGGATATAATTGTTGGCCATGTCTGAGATGGCCAGAACTTTTCTGGTAGCCGAGGAGATCTTCAGGTTTGAATAATCATTAAAAACATCACCCATCAAATTCAGGGCGTCCCGCTGAAAATCTCCCGATGTCTCAGGTAGTTCCCCAAGTCTCGAATCCAGCCTTTTGTTCAGAAAGCCAATGGATCTACTAATCAGGTTTGTGATGTTGTTAACAAGTTCAGCGTTAGTTCTGTTGACGAATTCGTCGATATTAAGGTCAACGTCATCGATTGAATCATTGAGCTTCGTCGCGTAGTAGTATCTCAGATACCAGGGGTGTATATGGTCGGCAAACTGTCTGGCGGTTATAAATGTGCCTCTGCTTTTCGACATCTTTCTGCCGTCAATTGTCAGAAAGCCGTGAACATGAACGGCGGACGGAAGCCTGTAATCAGCTCCCTTGAGCATTGCCGGCCAGAACAGCGTGTGGAAGTAGGCTATGTCCTTTCCTATGAAGTGATGAATCTCGACATCAGAATCCAGCCTGAGCCAGTAGTCGTCCACGCTTCTGTCAGGCTTGTCCGAGCAGAAGTGTTCCGTAGCGGCAATATAGCCAACTGGCGCGTCGAGCCAGACGTAAAAATACTTGTCTTTTTCTCCGGGAATTTTGAACCCAAAATACGGTCCATCTCTTGATATGTCCCAATCCTTGAGTCCCTGGTCTATCCAGGTGTTGACAAAAACACGAACCTCGTCTTGGAGCTTTCCCGGGGATGAAGTCCAATCCTTCAGGAAGGACGAGAAATCCTCGAGTTTGAAGAAAAGATGTTTGGAGGTACGAAGAGCAGGGGGAGCGCCACAAAGAGCGCATCGGGCTTCGACCAGTTCAGTAGGTCTGTAAATGGCCCCACACGATTCACACACGTCTCCGTACTGGTCTGCTGCTGAACATTTGGGGCATGTTCCCTTGATGTAACGATCCGGTAAAAAACGTTTGCAGGAGTCACAGTAAAACTGCTCGATATCTCTTTCAGCTATGTGCCCTTTTTCTCTTGCCCGAGAGTATATGATTTCGCAATGTTTCTGATTTTCGGGAGAATCCGTGGTGTAGAATTCGTCGAATCTTACCTCGAATCGGCTAAAATCCTGGTAATGCCGCTCGTGAAACTCTGTAACCAGTTGTTGAGGCGTGACTCCACGTTTGGAAGCGTTTATCTCTATCGGTGTTCCGTGTGCGTCTGACGCGCAGACATAGATTACGTCTCGGCCCGTAAGCTTCAAAAACCTGACAAAAATATCCGTAAAAACATACTCAACAAGATGTCCAATATGTATGTCTCCGTTTGCGTAAGGCAAAGCGCTTGTAACGAGTGTTTTTCCCAAGCTGAACTCCTGCTTCTTTTTTGTAGATTGCAAAATAAACGATCACGCCCACAAACGTCCCTCAGCATCCAGGGATGTTATTCCCTAACTATTTCAAGAGCCTCAAGGTTAGGGTCTTTCTCTTTATCTACCCTGAATATCCTGGCACGCATGACAATTGTTTCCATTTCTTTCAGATCATCGAGCACCTTGGCTTTATCGGATTTGATCCACACCTTGTTCAAAGTTATGTAGCTAACGCGATCCGCTATTATGAAATTGACATAATCGTCCCCGAGTGGACATGGTAAATCGCCCTTCTTATAGTATCGCACAGAGAAAACGACTTCTTTATCAAGAAATTTGGTGGGATTTTCAGTCAGGCCGACAATTGTCAGATTGTCATCCAAATTTTTATGAAGTCCTCCCTTTAGGTAGTTGGTGGCGCTACATCCACAAACTAACAGGGCGATAACAAAAAAAGATAAAGCCGATGTACAACCTTTCATGAGGCTTTCTTTCATTTCTGGCTTCAAGGAATTATGAATTATAGAAGATAGGGCAGGAAAAGTCAAAAATAAGGCGAGTTAAGTCAGTTTCAATTTCTGTCTGATTCAGAACTTCGTATAGATGTGGGCGCCGCTAACTCCTCAATATTGTAGGTGGCAGAGGAGTCAGGGCTTGCAAAAGTCTTCCATGTACCCGGAAACTATATTTCTTCTACGGTAATAGCGTCTTCAGGGCATACTGAGATGCATGACTCACATCCCAGGCATTCCTGGGCTGCGGCCACTACAGTGGTCTGTCCTTCCACGGCCAAAACATCCGCGGGACATACGTCCACACATTCCCCGCACTGTTTACATTTCTGTTCATCTATTCGTGGCAAAAACATTACTTACTCCTATATCTGTCCGGTCAAGACTCCCGAATCCAGTCTCACCTTTTCGTGAAGGTAATCTTCACGTCTATCACATCCGTAGGGACGGGTCAAACGGTATGAAAACAATTAACTGATGGTTCCTGAAGATGCATAATTGAATCGGGACAAGCAAAAGTGTTAGAGTGCGTTTCATGGAAAAATGGGATAAAAATGTGTCCTTGTGCGGAGAAGTATCCCGAATTAAGTCGAATCCTACTCAGGCCCGAAACGGGGACTACAGATACAGTGGGATTGAATTGAAGTGTGATTCTGCAAGTGCGAGAACCTTTATAATTTTTCCTGATTTTTCAGGGGATGACTTTTTCGAATTTCCAATGCTGTGTTGGCCAGGCGCACGCATAGCTGCCAACAATTTAAGTCTCAACAACCGTCTTGATGATGGGAGTCTTATCTATTGTGTCTGTCCGGATTCAGAACTTTTACTGGAACCATTTCGGCCTGTAAGCGTTGTAGAAGCTGTTGAGTCTTTCAAATGTGTGAAGTCGATAGACCTGCGTTATCGATTCAGAAATGAAGAGCCATTCTGGCTGGCCAAAGGTCGGGCGATACACTCACTCTTCGACAGTCTTGTTTGCAATCCATTAATTTCCGGAGATGACCTCTTTTTTGAGAGCATTTTTGGGTCAATTGCAGGGGGTTTTGCTCAAGCGCTGCCGGGTTCCTCGGCCAGCATCACTTATGAAGACCTAAAAGATGAATTGAGGAAACATTACAATAACCTGTCTTTTTGGGTGTCAAACAGGTTTGGCAAAACCTACAATGCCGAAACAGAACTGGACATAGTCTCGGTAAGGTACGGTCTGAAGGGTAGGGCCGATGCGGTTTTTAGCTCGAATTCATCCATCTCTGTTGTCGAAATAAAATCCGGAAAGTTCACTAGCGAAGATCATCTGTTGCAGCTGCTTGCTTACGAAATGCTGATTGGTGAGGACTATGAACGGCATGATTTGAACTCTTACGTAGTCTACTCTGCTACCGGGCTCTCAAAAAGACCTGACAGTCTGATGAACAACAAAAGGGCAATTCTGAAGGGGCGAAACAGATCCGTAGCTTTGAGGCGCAATTACGCGTTTGGAGACAACCAGTGTGATCCAGAGCTTTTCGATGATTGCGATATCAAACCCAAGTGCCATTCAAAGCCTAACTGTGAAGCGTTTTACGGATCAGCCACGATGAGGGAAAAATTTATTGGCGGCGAAAAGAGGCGTTACTACGATTTGTGGTTCAAAATAATATGCTTGGATGAATGGATTCAGGAAACTGAATTCTCAAGAGTTCTGGACAGATCGACCCTGAGTGAGAGGCTTGCCGAAGGAATCACAATTCCTCTGGAGACAGTAAGGCTTGTTCAGAAGTATACAGCTCCAGTTTCAGCAACTTATCCGGAGTCCCCTGACTCGGTTGCGCATCCTTCGAGACCTTTAGAGTCAGATAAACATGAGTCCAGGTTAGGCTCGTGTAGTCAGACTGCCATTTTGGTCGAATCAAAATACGGTTTTGGAGACTTGGGGGAAGGCGATGAAGTTGTAGTTCATAACGGTGACACTTGCTCAAGAGATGCCATTAGGGCCAGAGTCTCGGAAATATTTGATGATAGACTGACTCTGGCCTCAAAGATGAATTCTACGAGATTGACAAAAGAGACAATAGATTTCAACCCACCTGATAGGGCCTGGTATATCGACAAAATACCTTTCCTGAGGGCACGGGAGATGTCACGTAAATCTCTCTTGCACTTTCTGGAGGAAGCTCCCAACGATGTTGTTGAAACAGTGACAAGTGGTATTGGTGATAGCACGGCCTCAGGCCACGTTACGAACGCTGGAACGATCTCTGAGACTGAATACGAGGCAAACCTGAAATGGATTACAAACCATGGAGTTCGATCTGCAGGGAGGGGTGAGGACCTAACTGTGGTTGGAAAAGGATCCTCTATAGATTTCGGGTGGTTGAATCAGGACCAGAGGAATGCTGTGGCCAGGTCGGTCAATGCAGGGGTTTACCATCTTGTGCATGGCCCTCCAGGCACAGGTAAAACGCAGGTAATTTCTCGCATAATTATCGAATTGGTGAAGCGTGGTGAACGTGTTCTGGTGACTGCTCCGACGAATATAGCGTTGGACAGGGTATTGATTTCCCTGGTTAAAGTGGGTTTTGATGAATTCCTGAGGATTGGAAACAAACACAACTGTTCGGCTGAATTTCTTAGACTTGTAGAATCTAAAGGTATCATGAAGGCACATCTGGAGCAGATTGCCGCAACGACCAGGGATTTTGACAAATTCAGGAACATGGTTTTGGGCGCCAGGTTGATAGGCGCAACTGCATATCAATGCGCTTCCAACCCTATATTCCTGAAGCAGCGATTCGATGTTGTTGTCATCGATGAAGCTGGTCAGCTGGATGAACCCGCCACGTTGGCTCCTCTTTCACTGGCCTCGAGATTCATTCTGTGTGGGGATCATTTGCAGCTTCCTCCGGTAGTGAAAAGTAGAAATCAGGTTCTGGAGAAATACCGGGCCGGCCTTGAGATTTCCCTGTTTGAAAGACTTTTCAGGAAAGCATCTGACGAGAATATCTCTCCACTAAATGTTCAGTACAGAATGAATTCGGAGATCCAGAAAATACCTTCAAATCTATTCTATGATGGTAAACTTGAGGCGGCGCCCGAGGTAGCTCGCCGCAGACTAAGGCTAAAAAGGCAGGTTCAGCTGCATGAATGGCTGGAAGACATCCTTGATCCGGAAACGCCTGTAATGTTTGTGGATGTGCCAGGCGGAACCGATAACGGAAAGGCCCGACCAGAAGAGGCTCAAATTGCTTTTGAAATTACCCGGGCTCTTGTGTCATCCGGGATAGCCCCATCGGAAATCGGAATAATAACGCCCTACAGGGCCCAGCAGTCGCTGATAAGACAGAATATTACAGCACTGAAAGGCTCTTCGGGGATATCTGTTGACACGGTAGACCGTTTTCAGGGTGGAGAGAGAGAAGTAATAATAATTTCCCTGGCGAGATCGGATTCCGTCACGTCGTTTCTGGCTGATCCAAAGCGACTGAATGTGTCTCTGAGCCGCGCAAGATCAAAATTGATTCTCTTGGGGAGGGCATCGGTCCTCGAGGAACACCCGCTGTTCTGCGCCATCTTTGACGGCCTCAAGAAAGTAGTCATTAATAAAAACACGGGGATAGCATACAACCAGGAGAATAAAACCTGATGACTCAACAGGATCAAGAACTGTATCTAATTGATGGAAGCGCCTATATTTACAGGGCTTATCATGCGATGGGTCCTCTATCAAATTTCCAGGGAACACCCACCGGCGCCATCTTTGGTTTTACAAACATGATTTCAAAGGTGCTCAAGGACAAGGCCCCAAAACGTGTTGCTGTGGTCTTTGACGCCAAGGGGCCAACATTCCGCCACCAAATGTATCCAGAGTACAAAGCGAACAGACCTGAAGCTCCTCAGGACCTGAAAATGCAGATACCCCGAATACATGATCTGACGCAGGCTTATGGGATTCCAACAATCTGTTCGGTAGGTTATGAGGCGGATGACATAATTGCAACGCTTTGTACGCGTGCTACGGAACGGGGATGGAAAGTCATAATTGTCTCGGCGGATAAAGACCTTACTCAGCTTGTCGATAACGACGCAAAAATGTGGGATCCCCAAAAAGATGTAGTTTACGATGAACAGGGTGTAAAGGACAAGTTCGGAATAAAGCCTTCACAGGTCATAGATTTCATGGCGCTGACCGGTGACACTTCTGACAATGTTCCGGGAATTCCCGGGATAGGGCCCAAAACTGCCGCAACTCTAATAGAGAACTACCAGACACTCGAAGGAATATATGACCATATTGGTGACATCAAACAGAAAAAAGTTCGCGAAAATCTTATAAACCACAAAGATAAGGCATTACTGAGCCGGGACCTTGTTGCTCTGCGCTCAGATGTTCCCTTAACAGTGGACCTTGATGATCTGAGGCAAGGAAAGGCAGACATATCCCGACTGAGATTACTGTTCAAGGAATATGAATTCAGACGGATGCTCAGTGAACTGCCGACAGAGCAGAATCTGGATTTTTCGCAATACAAAGTTATTTCTGAGCTGGATGGGCTGGATGAGTTGCTATCGTGTCTAGCCCAGCAGACCCGTTTTGCGATCGATGTGGAGACGACATCGGTACAACCAATGCTCGCTGAGTTGGTTGGAATTTCTATTTGCGCCGAGCCTGGGAAAGCTTTTTACATACCGGTCGGCCACAGCGAGGGTGTTCAGCTCAGGAAAAAAGATGTGCTGGATCGGTTCAGGGAAGTTTTGCAGGATGAGCGAATTGGCAAGATAGGTCAAAATATAAAATATGATCTGATAGTGCTCCGGAGAGAGGGTGTCTCCATCGAGGGCATTACCTTCGACACCATGCTTGCTTCTTACATTCTTGATCCATCAAGACGGGGTCATGCGCTTGATGATCTTGCCGAGCTTTATCTCGAACACAGGATGATTCCCATAAAAGATCTCATCGGTGTTGGGAAGAGCCAAATTTCATTCTCTGATGTCAGCATCCCCGTGGCTGCTGAGTACTCCTGCGAGGATGCAGATGTCACGCTTCAGGTTTTCGAAATACTTGGTCCCAGAGTCAGGGAAGCCGGATTTTCGGATCTTTACAACAATCTCGAGATGCCGCTGCTGCAAGTGCTCGCAGACATGGAAATGGCTGGGGTGAAGGTTGATGTGCCTTATCTGACGGCTCTGTCAAGGGAATTCGGAGCGGGCCTCGAATCGATGGAGCGTGAGATTTATGAGCTTGCCGGCGAAAAGTTCAACATAAACTCAACTCAACAGCTCAGTGAGATCCTGTTCAGCAAACTGGGTCTAAAATCGACAAAAAAGACCAAAACGGGGCGCTCTACTGCCTTGGTTGTATTGGAGGAACTGGCCTCTGAACATGACTTGCCAAGGAAGATTCTGGATTACAGGTCCATATTCAAATTGAAATCGACCTATGTGGATTCCCTTACCAGTTTGGTCAATCCCACGACCGGTCGTATCCACACTTCCTACAACCAGGCAGTAGCTGCTACAGGTAGACTCTCTTCTTCCGACCCGAACCTCCAGAACATTCCAATAAGGAGTCCTGAGGGCAGAAAGATAAGGAGAGCGTTCATAGCAGGTGAGGGAAAAGTCTTTGTGGCCGCCGACTATTCACAGATAGAGTTGCGCGTTATGGCCCATCTTTCGGGAGACAGTAGGCTCAGGGAGGCCTTTGAGGCGGGGGAGGATATTCATGCAATAACGGCCGCCAGCATTTTTGACTGCGTCCCGGAACTGGTCACCCCGGACATGCGCCGAAAGGCCAAGGAAATAAATTTTGGGATAATGTACGGAATGGGGCCGTTCAAACTGGCAGGACAAATAGGGGTCGGACTCAAAATGGCAAAACAGTACCTCGAGGAATATTACCTGACTTACTCAGGAGTCAGGAAATACATGGAGGAAACTCCCCAAAGAGCAGCTGTTGACGGATATGTCTCAACACTGATGGGTAGACGTCGTTACCTGCCGGATCTCAACAGTCCCAACAAGGTTCTGCAACAGGCTGCCAGACGTGTGGCGATAAATTCCACCATTCAGGGCACAGCCGCCGATCTTATAAAAATGGCCATGATCAAGGTTAGTTCCGCAATAAAGAAAACAAAAGTTCCTTGTCAAATGATACTTCAGGTGCATGATGAGCTTGTGCTGGAAGTTGATCAAAACAGTGTAAGCGAGGTTTCAGATCTTCTCAAGACGGAAATGGAGAATGCTTATGATTTGTCCGTGCCCCTTGTTGTAGATGTTTCACAAGGCAACAACTGGGAAGAAGCCCATTAACCACAGTTAATAAATCAGAAAATACAAAAGGAAAGTTACCAGAATGTCCGATAGCATAACGGCCTGGATTCTGACAATCGGCAATGAAATCATAAACGGAGTCATTACTGATACGAATCGGGAGAGCATATCCAGAGAGCTTCGCTCTGTTGGAATTTCCGTGCGTGGAATGTCTTCTGTTGGAGATCAGGAGAGCGAGATAGTTGAGGCCCTGAAATATGGAATGGAAAAGGCCGATCTGACGATAGTAAGTGGTGGCCTTGGGCCTACGGAAGATGACAAGACTGCTGCGAGCGCGGCCATTCTCATGGGAGAGCCATTGGAACTTGATGAGGAGCAACTCGAAAGGATCCGCAATCGCTTCTCCAGGTGGGGCAAACCCATGTCTTCCAGCAATACCAAGCAGGCAATGCTTCCACGAAAATCGGTCCCTATTCCCAATGATTACGGGACCGCTCCAGGTTTTGCCATAGAGAGATCGGGAAAATATGCCCTATTTTTCCCGGGAATTCCTGCGGAACTCCTTCCCATGTTAAGGGAGCAGGGACTCGGGTTAATCTGGGAACGAGTGGGGGTTCCGCAAAAATTCTTCAGGAATAAAATGACCATAGTCTATGGACACTCTGAATCCCGTCTTGGAGAAATTCTGGCTGACGTAGCCAAAGACACCGATGATTGCCACCTTGCTTTCTTGCCAAGATTCCCCGTCATACGGTTGCGCATTGACGCCATGGGTTCAAGCTATGAGGACGCTGAAAAAATAATCATGGCCCGACAGGATCAGATACGCCAGCGGATTTTAGAAAACATAATCAGTGAGGACGGTTCGCCCATGGAAGAAGTTGTCATCAGGCTTCTCGAGGAACGTGATCTGACCGTTACTCTAGCCGAATCCATAACAGGTGGTTTGATAGGGGAGTTGCTCACCCGCGTTCCAGGCTCTTCCAGGACATTCATGGGCTCAATTGTCAGTTATTCCAACAGAATGAAGATTGATTCACTCAAAGTCCCTGCAGGAATAATCTCAGCGCACGGGGCAGTTTCCCATGAATGCGCTCAGGCAATGGCTACAGGGGCCAGATTGGCGGGAGCGTCCAGGATTGGTTTGTCTGTGACGGGAATAGCAGGCCCAGACGGAGCTACGCCGGGCAAACCGGTAGGCACGTTTTACGTAGGCATGGCAACACAGGAATCTGTCACCAGTAGACGCTATTTTATGCCCGGGAAAAGGGAGTGGGTAAAAACCCTGGCGGCCATGCAATGCCTCGACCTTGTCAGGAGAAGTCTGCTAGGTTATCGCCTGCATGGAGAAACCCCCTGATTCGAATCGATTGCCGCTTTGCAAAAGGTTCTTGGAAACACATTTGAGTAGGCTGGTAAATCTGTCTTTGGAAGACTTTTTTGAATCCTCAAAATCGGCTGGCATTAAGTAATTGGTTGAGTTCATCAAGTGGAGAGTCCTTTGAATGCTCCCCACTTGATGAAGAGTGATTTATTCCTCGAGAGTGTAGACGTCCTTTTTCTCTTTGTCAAAGTCCAGCTTGGCTCTCACGTATCCAGCGTCATAGCCGGCATTTTTGAGAATGTTGTAAGCCATTTCAGCCCTGGCTCCTGTCGCGCAGTGAACAATTATCTTTTTGTCCTTGGGAACTTCAGCTATCCTGATTTCCAGTTCGTCCAACGGAAGTTGCACTGTGTTGGGCAACTTTCCCTCGTTGATTTCAGAGACGTTTCTCACGTCGAGAATGATTGTGTTGGGAGACGGTTTTTCGAGAAACCCTTTGAAAACCGAAAGTTCAACCTCTCCGGGCAACAGTTTTCTGACGTAATTGATAGCGGTAGCTGCGGCGCCAGTCGAAACCGTCTTGCCTTCGGATTGCCATCCCTTGTAGCCTTTGTCAAGAATACTTACCTGGTTGTAGCCCCAGTCGGCAATAGTGTTGAAGGCCTTCTTGGCGCTGTCTGTAACTCCATCTTCCGTGTAGAGAATTACGGCTGCCCCCTTGTATTTGGGGAACTGATCTTTCAGCGCTTCTATCCCTTCTTTCGGGACGGCCACTGCAGTGGGAATGTGTCCTTTGGCTATCTGATCAGAAGGTCTGAGGTCCAGAAGTATGTATGAAGCGTCAACTTTTGTATAACCATCTATGGCTGCATTGTTTGAAACTACAACATGTCCCGCTTTTCTCCAATCGGGTAATCCTGCGTGGTAAACTTTTACATTCTTGAAGCCCAGTTTCTCCGCCTTCCTGGCGGCTAGTGGACTAAGTACTCAGGAGAATCCTGCGCAATAATAGATCTGCACAGCGTCCTTGTCTTTGAGCAGCTTTTCAGCAAGTTTGTCAAAAGCAAAAAATGGCATGGCCACTGCTGTTGGTATGTGCCCTTCGTTGTAGCGATCTGTCGGTCGACTGTCCAACAGGATGTATTTACCCTTCTCAGGACCTTTGGCGACATACTCTGCGACCTGTTCGGTGGTCAACAGTTGCTCGGCGGGAACGGCTAGTCCCTTCTTAACCTCGATTTCTTTTGCGTAGGTTTTGCCATCTTTCTTGGTGTAAGTGACTTTTACGGACTCTTCCTTCGGAATCTCAGGAACACTATCAGCGTTTTTGACAACTGTCTGGTCATCGAATGTGATGACCTCAAGATTCTTGTCAATTTGAACCTGAACGCAATTGGCCTTCACTGAGGCGCTCTTGAACTTACCGGCCAACACGTTGGGTTGTTTGTCATACTCATGGCATTTCAGGCAGCTTTGGTCGGACTTCGATGGAAGTTTCTCCTCAGCCGCCACTGAGCCACTAAGTGTCCAACTGGCGCCCACGATAAGAAAAACAAAAGCGCCGATCACGAAAAGTGACCTACGAGACATACCGGACTCCTTTCTCTAGCATGGTAACAATCTAGCACCATAGAATCGCAAGATCCCAATCACGATTCAACATCCCCTGGCTGAAATATTTTCAGCTCTACTTTGTTATAATACAGTTAGAATTCACACATTTCAATATTTCAATAACCACATGTGATTGTTTTGTCCAACAATTTAATGTGATCCGTTTTCAGGGTGTCTCTGGCTGATGAACCCCCCTGATGACCTAGAATTGAGCGCGCTCGATCAGTTCAAGCGCTTGTTCCATTTCATCTGCAAGTTCAAAAGCGCTCGAATAGCGCTCTGAGGCGAATGTCGAGAATCTCATGGTGATGTTATTAAGTTCCGAATGGATGTATGGATAGATCATTTTCAGATTGGCCACCTGATTGGGGAAAACAAGTTGCATGTCATCTACGGTCAATTCCTCGCTAATTTCGGGAAATCTCTGTTTTACCTCTGAGTATGAGAGGTAGTCCTTGCCTACGACAAAACTGAGCAATGTTCCCATCTCAAACAGATCCCTCGGGATCAAATCCTCTTTCACACTGTAATCATAGTCGAAATCTATCCAGATGAAGGATCCAGAGTCTCTTTCAATGTAAATATGGTCAGGTGAAATATCACCGTGGATTTCGCCCATCTTGTGGAGATAACCCATGGCCCTGTACGCCTGTATGAGGCCTTTGAGCAAATTTGGGAAAGCCTGAAAATAATAGTTGTAATGATCCATTCTTATGGAGCGCACAACGTTATCCAGACTCATGCCCTGGATGCGTTCAATTACCCTAACGTTGTTTCCATTGGAGTCAATACGGCTAAAACCTTGCATGAAACCCGAATGTCCCCTAACTTTTGAAAGAATGCGCGCTTCTTTTTCCGGATTTCTCAGGCATGTGGATTTTATGCCTTCTATTCTGCAGGAAAACTCCTCGTAGAAAGGTATCTTTATTATTTTTCTCTCTCCGGTGGTAAGATCCACGCAACTTTTGACCCAGGGTTTTGGCTCCCCCTCAAGACCAAATTTCTTTTCGGTCTCCGTACCTCGGACAAGATATCCCACGTCATCAAGAAGAATGACGTCACCATAGTTGACATCATAGAAATCAGTGGTGTCTTCAAGAATCCTGTATATGTGGCAAACATTCGATTCCGAGACGTAGTCTTTGGCTATGGAACACCAATCAACAAAATGGTTGTTGGAAACCTTTTCAGTCGATTGAGTGGAATCATTTTCTGACATGACGCGCCTACGCTAGTGAGTCTACTGTCCATGGCTGAAAAATGTCTACCGGATAGACACGGTTTCTGAAGATTTCATCCTTTTGTGGTAATCCTACCTGGAATCAGTTTAATCTCCATATTTGAAAATTCAATATTCCCGCAAAAATAATCCAGCAGAAATAGGGTATCAGAAGAAGAGCCGCCAGAGGAGAAAACGGATAGAAAGCCCGAATGGTTGCAGCTACGGCGCCCAGCAGCGCGATCAATTCGATCATGGCCAGTCCAGGGCTTTTTATCCCAAAGAACAAAAAGGACCAGGTGACGTTCAAAACGAGCTGTATCAGGAAAATGGAAAGGGGTAAACGTATGACCTCAAATGTGCGACGACGTGATACCAGCCACATTGAGCAGGCCATTAGTGTGAACAAAACCGTCCATACTGTGCTGATGACTCTACCGGAAGGAGTCCATACGGGTTTTAACAGGTCATTCTGGTACCAGTCTTGAACATTCCAGCTAGTAAAATAAGCCCCGACAGAAGCGGCCAACAAAGTCAGCGCAACAGATATTATCAGTCTTATGATGTCTGCAGTCATGGTCATGGTTTAATCTGATCCGTTTATTAGATAAAGATCTTGTGGTCTGTTGAGAAGGACTGTACAGGCTGGGGTAAACATCGTCAAGTTCTTGAATTAGAAGCTTCTGAAGGAGAGGAATGGCTACAGTGGATTCAGACCAGATGGCAGGGGGCATTGGGGGAGGGGAAAGCGCCTCCCCCATGGAAATAATTATTCTGCAAGTAATGTCTTAAGTTCTTTGTTGAATTCCGGCAAAATCTTGAAGAGGTCGCCTACAACACCGTAGTCAGCCTTGGTAAAGATAGGAGCCTCAGTATCCTTGTTGATGGCAACGATTACTTTGGAAGATCCCATCCCGGCCAGATGCTGGATTGAGCCTGAGATACCGCAAGCGATGTACAGGTTCGGGGTAACGGTCTTGCCTGTCTGTCCGACCTGATCTGAATGGGCTCTCCATCCGGCATCGACTGCGGCGCGCGAAGCTCCAACTGTGGCTGTCGGTCCAAGAATCGAAACCATTTCCTCAATGAGGCTGTAGTCGTTTCCACCCATGCCCCTACCACCGGAGACGATTATTTCAGCTTCGGTGAGGTCCACTTTTCCACTTGTGTCGAGATTGAGTTCTTTGGTCACATAGGTTGAGCGGCTAGCGTCTATTTCAACGGTAACTTTTTCAACGGCCGCAGCCTTGGCCACCTCGACTGTCTCAAGAACGTTTGGACGTGCAGAAGCAATTTGGGGGCTCGATGTCGCCGACCATTCCGCGAAACATTTCCCGGCGTACATGGGTCGTTTGCCCACCAGAGTGGTTCCATCGAGTCTGAAAGACACGCAGTCTGCTATTACAGCTGTTCCGAGCTTGGCGGCTGTTCTGGGAGCAAGGTCCTTTCCTTGCATTGAATGGCTAAAAAGAACTATTTCAGGATTCTTGTCCTTAATGACTCCGGACACCGCCTGAGCATAGTACTCGGAGTTGTAGTTCTCCAGGCTGGCTCCCTCGACTACAAAAACCTTGTCTACTCCGTATTTGCCCAGTTCAGGCGCAAATTTTTCTGTGTCTGAGCCAACAAGCACTGCGCCGACTTCCCCACCGAGGGTGTCCGCAATACGCCTGGCTTCGCTGGCTAACTCAAAGGCCGATTTCTTTAATTTTCCAGATTTAACTTCGCCGTATATTAAAACCTTACTCATTGGTCTAAAGCCTCCGTGATTAAATACTAGAGATGATGTTTGTCAGATAACCTTAGCTTCACTTCTTAAGAGCCCCACTACGGTCTTTGCCACATCGGCTGGCTCCATACCCTCAAATTTTTGGCCGGCTTTCCTTTCGGGTGGCATAGTGAAGTTGGCGCATTTGAGTTTCGGCTCCAGGCTCAATCCGAGGTCTCCAAGTGATTTTTTGTCTACGGGTTTCTTCTTGGCTTTCATGATGCCGGGAAGAGACGCATAGCGCGGTTCGTTTAGTCCCTTCTGGGAAGTGACAACGCAGGGTAGGGGGGATTCTACAACTTCTTTTCCACCTTCAACATCTCTCTCGCATGTCACGGATTTTTTGTCGGCAGACACTTCCACTTTGGTAACCAGTGTGACTTGGGGAATCTGGAGTAATTCGGCGAGGATTGAGCCAGTTTCACCCAAATCGTCATCGATTGCTCTGTGTCCACAGAAAATGATGTCAAATTCCGACAACTTGGCTACTGCCGCCAAAGTCTGGGCTATGCAAAAAGGATCCGCCTGATTCAGGGCTTCATCACTGACGTGAACCCCCTTGTCAGCGCCCATGGCCAACGCAGTTCTCATCGCCTCGACAACTCTATCAGGACCAAGGCCAACTATCGTTACATCGCCGGCTTTCATTTTCTCCTTGATGCGAAGCGCTTCCTCAACACTGAATTCGTCATACGGATTAATTACGTACTTGATACCATCAGTTACTATTCCTGACCCATCGGCGGTCACCTTGATCTGGGTTTCCGTGTCAGGAACCTGTTTCAAACACACCAAAGATTTCACTGTAAAATCTCCTTTCAAAATTAAGCCTGAGAAAACAGGTTTACAAAAATCCACGTGTTGGCGGGATTGCGCAGAACCATGCCGACAGGCCTTGATCAATCCCCTCTGTCTTTCATGAAAATGGACTAAAGCTCGGTTCCTAAAGCTTTTTAAGGTAAGTCAGCAAAGAGTTTAACAACAGAAAAAGTTATCATACATCATATCGCCAACCTAGACTATATTGTTTTTATGGAATTTGACAGGTTTGTCAATCCCTTTGATCAATTGCGAACATGACAAAAGCGCCAGATGTTTTTCCAGCCTCACCAGGAAAGACATCCAACGCTTTTTTGACACTCACTGCAATGTTGGAGAAGATTCTACCTACTCGCCATTTTTCTCTCCAACTCTTTTATTTCATCCTGAATCTTTTTTTTGATCGACATGTCATTTTCAAGCGGAAGAGCCATTTTGTACCAACTCAACGCCCTGGAGAGGTCCCCCTTGAGGCGTGAGATAAAGCCCAGATGCTTGATTGCCATCAGATTATTTGGTTCCTGAGATATGATGCTGCCCAAGTCCTTTATGGCTTCATCGTAGCGGCCAAGTTGTTCAAAAATGAAAGCCCTGTTTCCCAGAGCGCTTGTCATGCGAGGGTTAATTTCAATGATACGGTCCAGGTCCTGAAGCGCGTTTTCGTGTTCTCCCGTATCAAAAAAAACTGCCGCCCTGTTTGTAAGAGCCTCGGTGTTCGATTTGTCAAGGCTAACCGCCTTTGTAAAATCCCGAACAGCTTTAGGAAAATCTCCCACGAGTCTGTGGACCATGCCACGCGTCATGTACAAGTCATCTTGGCTCGAGTCCAGTTTTATGGCCTTGTCCAGATCAGCCAGAGCCTTATCATATTTACCTTGGATCATGTAGATCCTCGATCGGTTCATCAAGGCGATGGAATTCTTCGGGGAAGCCTTTATCGCAGCGTCCATGTACGTCAATGCCTGATCATACTGACCAAGATTGGCTCTCTGAACTCCTGTCATGCCGAGTTCCAAAGATTTCTGCTCATCTGTTTGTGATGGCGCCTTCCTCGATGACGGGGCAGCCGACGTTATCCCGGGTAAAGGTAAAACGAGTGTGATAGCTACCAAAAACGCTAATATTCTTGCATTCATGTTGATTATCGACCTGCCGGAGTGTCTTGATGAGCTCGCGTGAGCGTTGATCCTGCTGATGGAGCTGCGTCCTTCAGGAAAAAGGCAAAGAAGTCTTTGGTGTAACTGTCATCATAGCGGTTCAGCGTGTAATTAGCCTGTTCCGGAGAAAGTTTTGCCTTCCTGACCATGTTGCCAAACGTATCTCTTATGTAGAGATTGGCCACGATATTGTCGGGGTTGGCGTCAGCATGCATGCCTCTTTCGCATCCTGCAAGAACTAGCGCCTTGGCCAGGTCTTTACTACCTATATGATGACCAATCGCAAAAACCAGATTACCATCCTTTCTGATTCCAAAAGCGCTGCGGTGAGCTACAAACCAGAAATGCTTGCCGTCCTGGTCCTTGCCTCCTCCTCCAAGAAGAAAGCCAAGCCCTATCTCCGAGTCTTCGAGTCGTCCTCTCCTTAGCACTGACTGAACTACCATGCCATCCTTGACGATAAGATAGCTTAACTGCCTGGCATCCTGAATTAATGGTACTGGGATGTCGTCACTCCATTCCCTGATATCAACCGAACCATCCTTGTAAACTAACAGGGACGCCATGCCATCAATCATGGGATACACTGGTCTGCCCCTGAAAATAGCTCCGGCTCCCTTTGAGTGTCTCTGCATCCACATGGCGTTGGTCACGGCCAGTATCTTCGCCCGCATGTTGTTCTCAACTTCGGAATTTCCGCGTTGCGCTGCAGGCTCCTGCGAACCAACGTAGTAACGCATGAAGGTGAGATTCATGTCTATGACCATCATGTAAACAACCGCATTGGGAAAATCCACGCTAGGTCTGTAGAAAGTCTTGTAAACAATGGGTCTGCCCTGATTGTCCCGAGGAGATCCAGATGATTCCCAGACACCTTCGCCCTGAAGAGCAGGAGACGTATACAGCGGCTTGATGTTGTCCAGCCGAAGCATGTTCAATGGATCACGAGCCAGCAAATTGAATTCACCTCTTTCAGGTAGCATGACTGTATCCGATGAAGTCTCCTTCGAGGAAGCCTGTGGTAGTTTTCCCTGTCCCACAGCGGGAACTCCGGTGTTTGCCTTTCCAGCGCTAACGGGACCTGCGGATGGTCCGGATTTTGGTGTCGATTGCGCTAACAGTTGTTTCCCCTGCTCAACATCTGCATTTCTTACAGCCTGAGCGGAAACCGAACCCCCTGACATCACAATCGTCAAACAAAAAATTATTACCAGAAGCCCAAAAGGTTTTTTAAACAAGTTAACCACCCTCTGAAATCAGAATCGAATTACTCTGTAAAGGAAATAGGTATATTTCTTCCAATGATACAACAATTAGCGATATTTTTCAACATGAAACGGCCCTAACACATGGTGAGTCGTTTTCAATACATCACATAACTTATTGAATATAACTTGCTTAACTGTGCTATTTATGCGTGATTCTGGAGGATGGGACGTGCTGTTGGACGCTTGAGCCACAAGCTCGTCTTTGTGTTAACCATGAACGGCGCCGGATGTGCGCATTGAAGATCAACCAGGAAATTTCGGAATTCGACCTGAACCTGATTAAATCATCCGAATTACAAATCCGGACGTCCCAATCCATTGGATTATCCGGATCAAAGCAAAGGCAGCCGAGGCTGATTTCTTGCTCAGGAGGTGTTGATTAAGCCCCGAATTCCTTAAGCGCTTTGATGAGCGTTTCTTTCGGGACGACGCCAAAGAATGACCCTTTTATCTCACCATCCTTGATCACAAAAATGGCTGGAATCTTGCTTATGCCGAATCTGCGCGCTATGAGATTCTTGTCTGTGTCCAGTTTTCCTACAACGGCTCTTCCCTTTAGTTCAGCAGCAAGCTCCTCTACGATTGGATCCAGCATACGGCAGGGGAAGCACCAGTCGGCGTAGAAATCGACAAGTACCGGAGTCTTTTTGGAAGCCTCCATGACCTCTACTTCGAAGTTGTCATCAGTAAAATTCTTTACATGCTTCGAAATTTTCTGGGTTGCTGGTGGCCCAAACAGATCGCTCAGGACCGGGACATGTGTTCCACTACGATGCAGCGACCAGACCACAATAGAAGCGCCAATGATAACAAATATGGCCACTGACAAAGCTACCACCTGGGATTTCTTCATCTATCCTCCGGTTGATGTTCAAAATGATCTGAAAATCGAATTAGCAAGAGACGGATTTCAGGAGTGCTATTACTCAAATCTGTCAATTGGAATCGCCCGATCACATCAATTTTAATATTCCAGACATCTATAAACAATATTAAATTGCAAGTTATTTTTCCTTTACTTCAATTTGTCGGGCCGGCCGTTCACTCTCTGATCACCAGCTCCATGAAAACGTTTGTAGCCAGCCATGCAGTTTCCCAATTCCTAGATGAGGTTCAATGGGTCCACATCTATGGAAATTGTTATTGCGTGGGCTTTGAGCAGACCCTCCGCATTTAGTCGTTTAACCAGGTTCCTGACGTAGGTTCTGCTGACACTTTTGTAGAGTATTTGCCATCGATGCTTGCCCATGGCCTTTTTCCTTGGGGACGGAGCGGGCCCGAGAATGGAAACCGGCTGGTCAGCCAGACTGAACTTTCGTGAATATCTCCCAAGTTCAAGGGCTTTTTCTTCTACCTTGCGAGGGTTGGATCCCTCGAGTTTTATCAGGATCAGATACCCATAAGGTGGGTAGGACAACTCCTGACGAAGCGCCGAGTCCCTTTCAAAGAATCCGGTGTAATCATGGTTGGCTGCTAACTGGATTGCATAATGATCCGGGTCAAATGTCTGCAAAAGTACATTGCCGGTTTCGGAGTCCCTGCCGGTGCGACCAGAGACCTGGACCAGCGTCTGGAAGGTTCTTTCAGACGCCCTGAAATCCGGAAAATGGAGCGCAGAATCTCCGCAGAGTATTCCGACAAGGGATATGCCAGGAAAATCATGACCCTTCACAATCATTTGGGTACCGGTAAGTATATCTATTTCCTTATTTTGAAAGCGAACCAGAATATCATTGAGACTGTCGCGCTTTTGTGTTGAATCCCTGTCCAGGCGCTCTATTCTTGCTCCCGGGAAAAACGAGGCCAGGGATTCTTCAATCTTCTGAGTGCCAACACCCGAGAAGACGAGCTTCTCACTAGAGCATGCCGGACATGTGGGCGGAGCCATTCGCGCGTATCCACACATGTGGCATCTCAGATCACGGGTCTTCTTGTGATGAGTCAGGCTTATGTCACAATTAGGGCATTTTAGAACCGCCCCACAGGATGAACACTGCGCCAGGGTGTCGAAACCACGACGGTTCAGGAACAGAACTACCTGTCCGGATTTCTTGAGTATGTCCGATATGGCGTCCAGAAGTTGTGGAGTCAGGAAGTTTTTTCTGTTTCTGACGGGGAAAACAGTCTTGAGATCGAGGATTTCAGTCTTGGGCAGTGGTCCTCCATGTGGTCGGGAGGGCAAATCCAGCCTCTCTATCTTGCCATGCATGACGTTAACAAAGGTTTCCATTGAAGGAGTCGCGCTGCCAAGAATGACACAGAGTTTCTCGAGTTTGCCCCTGACAAGGGTGATGTCGCGGGCGTTGTAGCTGAAGGAGTCTTCCTGTTTATAGGATGTGTCATGCTCTTCATCAACAATTATTAGACCGAGATCCGGCACCGGCAAAAAGATCCCTGACCTGGCAGCTATGATAATTCTAGCGTTGCCTGAAGCGACTCTGCGCCACTCATCCAGACGTTGGGCGTCAGTTAGCCCACTGTGGAAGAGAGCTATGCCTCCTCCAAATCTTGATAGAAAGACGCGGGCCGTTTGAGGCGTGAGCGCTATCTCAGGCACTAGAGCTAATGCTCTTTTCCCAACACTCAGCGTTTTTTCTATAGCGTTGAGATAGACTTCCGTTTTTCCTGATCCGGTCACCCCGAATAGCAGAAAGGGCCTGTAATCCCTGGAGGCGATGGCTTGTCCGATAGAGTCTACTGCGCTCTGCTGGTCGGGAGTCAGGACAATGCCGTTCTGATCGCGCCCGGCTCCGGAATCTGAGTACATCAGTTCAGGTAGCTGAGTTTTCCCCATTCGATGACGTGGAGCCGATAGTCTCTCTTCCGTGACAAACCAGCCTTTGCCCTGCGCCTCCTTGATGAAAGTTTTATCTGTGTCGGACATGATCTCCGACAGAGCTACTGCGCCCCTTTTCAGCAGCTTCCTGACGGAGGGTAGTCGGGCTATCCCTGGTGATTGACTCAGGTGTTGCTTTCCTGACGCGGTCAGGATGGCCCACGGTTTTGACTTCCTGTCTGATCCTGGAGGAAGAGCCGTTCTTAGCGCCGTTCCCAATGGGACCATGTAATAGTCAGCCGCCCAGACCAGCAGCTCCCACAACCTGGTATCGAAATAGGGCGCCTCGTCGAGCAGCTGAGAAATTTGCTTTAGTTCATCTGGCTGACCATTAACGTCTCCAAATCCTACTACAAATCCAGCGCGAATCTTGTTCTGGAAGGAAGCCAGCACTCTTGAGCCGATGGTCATTCTACACATAAACTCTTTGGGAGCCAGGTATGAGAAAACCCCATGAATCGGTAGCTGGAAGGCTATCTGAACTGTTTGGTAATCTTCGCTCATTAGTTTGTTTGACTGCTTAAGTGGTCGTTTAGTGAAATGACCTTGGCTGAGGCATTCGCCCTGTCCATGACCGTCGTGTCTCTGCCAAGCCATTTGAAAGTTTACTTCTCCGGGTTTCCCTGCGCCATCGAATATCTGTTCAGCAGATCCTTTAAACTGGGTCGCGAATCAGTCGGCGGGAACAACAACGTATTTTTCCAGATGGGTAAAATAGAGCCCAGCTTCAACAACTTCTTCTCCCGTTATCTGACTCCATGCATGAGAATAACCTCTAACCTGGGGTCCATAGAGATCAATCAAATGGCTCAGCCCCGATTCTGAGGCCCTGTCGCTCTTGTAGTCAACTATAGTCCAACCTGACGCTTCCCTGAACGCCAGGTCTATCACACCCCTCACAATGGTTTTTCCTTTCGAGACCTCTTCATCTTCTGGACAAAAAGAAAAAGGGATTTCTACCAATTTCTCCAAAGAGTTTAGAGCGCGGTTCCATATGTGCGAAGTCAGAACCTTCTTTACGGTTTCTATGGCCTCATCCCAGAGTTCAGGGTCCAGTTCCAGGCCTGGCAGCATCACGGACCGAAATTCTTCCGGATTAGTCTCCGGACTTTTCATAAGGGCCTCGAGCATGTTGTGGATAGCAAGGCCCCACTCTGCTCCGTAACGGCTTGCTGCGAACGAGACTTTTCCCAGCCTCGTGAACACCGATTTTACTGATCCCGTCTGATAGGTTGGAACAAGAGAAGATGTAAGGTTATTAGCCATTTTCTGGCCGGCGCAACGAATCTCATCCGGTTTTATGATTGACTGACCGGCTTTTCTGTCTGTGGCAAAACCACGATGTTCGACCTCTTTGGCTCCTTCCAGTTTTGAATTGAAGAATGACCAAAGGTTCTTGTTTTCATACTGTGGACGATGTGAGACCACGAGCATGGATCCTGCCCTGGTGGCCGCCACATACTTGAGTCGTAACTCTTCGGCTGCCTGAAAAAGTGTCTCCTCATCCGCCAGAGTGTTCCAGTCCGGGGGCAAGGCCAGTAATCTTTCTCTCGAGGCCCCTTGAATACTTGCCGAAATTACAATGTAGCCACGGCTTTCGCCCTGCGATCTGTCCACTCGCAGAACCGGCTTCTGGTAATGTTTCCCGGTTGGATCGGCCAGGAACACAATCGGAGCCTCCAGTCCCTTGGCTTTGTGAAGATTCATTATCCTCACGGCCGATTGTTTTTTTGGGAGCAGTGGGGCTGAATCACTTTTTAGATGACCAGTAACCAACTCCTCGATTAACCTTAAATAATCGTTGAGAGTCCATAACCGGTGTTCGTAAGATCTCAATATCTCAAGAGTCTTGCTTATGGCGCCAGCCGATATGTTTGCGTTGGGACCAATAGCGGAAAGTAACTGAATTCCTGTGTCCGCAACGATAAACTCTATTGCCGGTATTACCGGTTTCTTTCTGAGAAGCTTTGAATATGAGTGGAGTTTTGCAAAAAATTCGTTGAGCCTGAATTTGAAATCGGGCTCAAGAGTCTCTGGAGCAGGGGAACTGAAGTTGAATTCACCACCTGCCAGGACAAACGCGTGCAAATCCCTATCTGATGCCCCGAAGAGAGGTCCCCTCAGGAGAGCGACCAGGGCAATCGTGTTATAGGGTTCAACCAAGGCTTTCAACAGAACGAAAAGCTCAAAAAGTTGTGGAGTGGAATTAAGAGACCCTCCTCCTGTAACCTCGGTGGGAATTCCATACCGGTTAATCTTTTCGTTGTAAATATGCATGTTTCGCATAGTGGGCGTTACGATAAGGAAATCCTCTGGACGAGCTTTATCAGATAGTCCTGCCCTGGTTTCCCCTGGAGTTCTGCTAACAGTGAGTCCTTGTGAAATCGAGTAATTCAGGAAAGACGCTATGACATCAGATTCGTAGTCCACAATCTTGCTTGTGGTGGAATGATCCTTGGGGAGAACCAACTTCCTTACGCCCTCCAGTGCGGATTGATTGATCTGAGTCCGGCCTTTGAGCAGAGGTATGTAGTCCGGCGAAGCGTGATCCGGATACAGCCCGAATTCACTATCAAATGAATCATTGATCCAGTCAATTATTGGTCCGATTGTCCTGAAATTGCTGGACAGTGTCACCACCCGTCCGCCACTGGACAGTATGATGTGTTTTACCCGATTGTACGTGATGATGTCCGCTCGCCTGAACCTGTAAATGGATTGTTTGGGATCACCCACCACAAATAGTGACCCCGGGAAGGGTTTGAGATTTCTCCAGTCCTTCTCGGTGTGATCATCCGAGGTAAGGTAGAGCATCACTTCTGCCTGTATGGGATCCGTATCCTGAAACTCATCCACAAGCAAGTGAGTGTAACATTTGCGAAAATGAGCCCTGATATCCGGGTAATCCCTTAGAAGTCTGGACGCGTGAAGTAGTAGGTCCTGGAAGTTAAGCTTGCCGGAGTCAAGCCTTATTGCATCGTAGTATCTGATTCCACCCATTATGGCACGGAGCAATGGTTCATACAGGTATTCCTGCCACTGCTTGATGAGCGGTGTGGCTACGTCATCCTTGAAGAAATTCCATCGAGCCAGTTCCTCATCAAGTTGTGCGGGCGACGATTTCCATACCTTTTTCACAGGCTTGGCGCCTCCAGTGAACTCCTCAAAAACTGATATGAAATCGTGAAGTTCACTTCTATGTTTTGCCTGACGCAACATCAGCGGAATCTTCCTGTACTTTGGTATCAGGGTGTCGTTTCCCGCATCTTCAGGCAGATCGTGCGCTAGCCGCTCCATGTGGTCGCAGTATTCATCCAGAAGCTGCAAAGGTCTGCGAATGTCCGGTGGATCCTCCTTTTTTGACGGCCAGTTTTCAACATCAGGGTAATCACATATCATCATGAAAGAGGGCTCAAGCTGTCCTATCTCAATACCAAGCTTTTCCAGTTCAGCGAGAATCGGAGAGTCATCAGTGTATAAATCCGAGACGTACTGACGCCATGCTTGACGGCGAAGCTCAGCGTCTTCCTCTTCATCTATTTCAACAAACCTTAGATCAACTCCAGCCTCTATCGGGCGATCCCTCAACAGTTTGCCGCAGAAGGAGTGGATTGTTCCGATAAAACAACGCTCGATGTGATCGATTGAGGCCTGAATCCTGGCCCTTTGAACTGAATTGTCTGTGCTTAGAAGGGTATGCTCAAGCTGAACCTGAAAACGTGATCTCAGTTCAGCGGCGGCTTTTCTGGTGAATGTCACAGCGGCAATGGAATCGATGCTCGCCCTGCCTCGAGCCAGGAGATTAACCATGCGACCCACCATGCTGGTTGTTTTGCCCGTGCCTGCGGCGGCCTCTACCAGGATTGTGGCGTCAAGTTCATTCAGGATAATATCCCGCTGGTCTTGATCTGGTGGTTGGGGTATCTTTTCAGGCATGGAGAAATATCTTTCTGACTGGATCCAGACCGGAATTTAAAGGATTGTCCAGCTTGGCGCTGGCGCATCTTGCCACGACAGACTTGTCGCCACAAATAAGGCCATAGTCGCAATAAAGACATGTCTGTTGATCGTTAGTTGGCAAAAAAACGCCTGTGGAAACGATATCACACAATGAGTCAATGATAGGCGCGCTCAAATGCATATCTTGTGGTTGCTTAAGTATTTTAAGTCCGTGAGCCCTAACAGTAGGAAAGAAAAACACGAAATCGCATGTCGCGTTGAATTGCGATGAAGGACTTCTCAGGACATTATTTGCTATATGAAGATAAATAGCGTGCTGCACAATCTTGCCACGCTGGTAATTTTTGGCATCTTGATAAGTCTTGGGGTTGCCGGTCTTGTAGTCGATGATCCTGAAAACGCCATGTGGGTTTTCGATGTTCTTGTCCACGCGATCAATCTTTCCTGAAACCCTGATTTTTTTACCACCACTCAGTTGAAGCATGACCGGAGATTCCCGCTCGACCGATCCAGAATCGTCCCTGTTTTTGAGACCTATGGATGCCTCCAGGAGAAACGGCGTCCACTGTCTCGAGGATATCTCTTCCTCTACCAGGAAAACCAGGGCTGATTTCTCCAACCATATGACCTGCCTTCTCATGGAACTCTTGTTGGGTGGAGGATTGACGAGCATGTGACTGTCAAGTTGCTGGTCAAGTATCTTGAAGATCCTTCCTTTGTCCCTCTCCAGGTTGGGCCGGCGTCTCTCCAGTGAGAGTTCAGACATGAAGCTGTAAAAAGTTTCGTGGAGTAGCAGACCGAGGTGGAGGTTATCCAGCCATGTCGATGGATCCGGGCTTATGCTCTCCAGTGGCCTGATGCGCAAAATATATTTGAAGAAGTATCTCAAAGGGCACGAGCCGATGGTCTCCAGAGATGCTGTCGACATGACAGGCCCGTCAGGTCTTGCAGGATCGTGTCTGTAATCGACCGGGCCGATGTTGCCGTCGTAGATAGTGAACTCATCGGAGAGTCTGGATTCCAAGGCATTGAGCCCATACCTTATCCCTGGTTTGAGATCTGTGACCAGTTCGGTTCTGTTCCCGATCTCTTGTCCACACAGAGCGCTCAATAGCCATTCATCTACTGTCATGGCAGCGTCACGACTTACCGGGGCGAACGAAGCAGGGAGACCCAGCCATTCAAGCATGCCGCTCTGGTCGGATTCCCTTTGATTGGAAAGGATTCTGAATATTGAAAACAGGGCGCTTCCTGGAAAGCTGGATCTGTCAGAATGAATGTCTTTGCATGAGTAGCTCAGCGTTACATTTCCGCTCAATCGGGAGAGGAGACGTCCGAATTTATCTATTCTACGACCGGGTTCACGCCTCGATTGAGGCAGATGCTCAGAAATTCTTTTACGCTCATCGTCCATCAGGAGAGGGTCATGAGTCCCTGAACCTGGAAATCTCTCGTCATCCAGTCCCACTATAAATGTGTGCGATCGACCTGTGTGTCCACCCGAATATATGTTGTCAACATGAATCATTCCTGGCCTGGAACCAGATCCCATTATCCTGACGTTTTCAGTCAGGTTCTGCGCCCAGCGCATGATGTCCAGTCCAGTCGTAGTCTCTTCGGATTTCGTGGCTCCACTCATCTCTTCCAGATGTCTTACGAGCGACTGAAGTCCGTAGTTGTCGATTTCAGTGTAGGACCGCGCGCAGGTCTTTAAAAATGTCAGACAGTTATACAACTGCTTTTTTAAATCAGTAGTATCAGGTTGCGAGCATACGGCCAGCCTGTCAAATATTGAGATCAGGGCTTGAGCGTATCTGATTTCACGTTCAACATTCAGATCCCTATCATTGGTTCTTTTAAAAGAAGTAAATTCGTTTCGCCCACAAGAGAGTTTTGCTGACTGGAGGTCTTCAAGGCGACTTCGTAGCATTTCTCCAGTTCTATTCAGACCAGACACAATTTTAAGATTTCGGAGGACCCTGGCCAGTTCGCTGCTGTCAGGAGGGTCATCAACGGGATCCACGCTTATCAATCCATCCGATATCATATCAACAAGAATTGTCTGAGGATATCCCTCAGTTACCCACTTGATCCATGTGTTTAATGCCTTGGCCGGTCGGGACAGTCTTACGGGAATGCCCTCAGCAAATGTTACGGGGAGATTTTCAAATTCGTCGTTCAACGACATCATGACTGACTGAACAGTTTCGTATATGACGGGAACATACGTTGAGAAATCGGTGTGGAGAATTTCAACATTGTCAAAAGGCAGTGGTTCTTGATTGTCATGATCATGCAACGGCATTATGATCCGTCGCAATATTTCCCTGATCTCGTTGGAATGACCGAGCGAGTGGAAAATTCTGGAGGTTCCGTCGGCGCTGGCTTCCGGGGCCTCGTGAGGATCCCTGAAATAAGCCAATAGGTCACAGTCGGAAGTTACACCTTGCCTGATCCTCTCGTCCGGAGTATCGGTTTCAAGGGACACTAAGGCTTTTCCAGGGACAGCGTCCAGAAGCTCTTGTTCAAGTTTTGAACATTCCGTGTCATCAGGGACCATTATCAATCGATCGGTCGATTCAGCGAACCTGTTGTCGAGTCCCTCAGCAGCCAGTCTCAGCACATCCGCATAATCGGTCAGGCTCGTCAGTTTTAGCCGGTTCTCATAGTCCTGCAGAATCTGTTTTATGTTGAGGCCTTTTAGATGAACATCAAACGATTCCGCTCCGATCCTGTCTGAAGTTATTCCCGCCTGCCTCAGGGTGTTAATGGTGTCAAGCATGCCCGAAACCAGATTGATGCTGATCCTTGTTCTGGAAAAATATGAAGCTCCAGATTGGTCCAGTTCCAAAAGGATCCGGTTCATGATGACGAAAGACTGGCTCGGATTCACCGGTATAAGGGAATATTTCCTCATGAGAGGTTCAGCAAGTTCGAAGGCCAGCGATTTGACAGTCCTGAGCCGAACATTCATTGGGTTCTGACCTAGAGCGGCCGCCCTGTCGAGCCACATCTGTCCTGTACGCAATGATGGACATATCAGATACTTTTCGGTCAGCACATGTTGTTGGCAATGCATTCCAAAAGTCTGAATCAATTTGTTCAATACGACCCCCTTGGAATTAACAAAGGTCCGAAAATGTCACAGGGTGATAGTTGAGACCACAATCACGGGAGTTCGAAAAGTGAGTTATAAATTCTTCTTATATCATAGGACACTTTGAAATACTCTTGGACGAGGCTTTCGTGGGAGCCGGACCTGTAGCCCAATCTTTGCGCCAGTCCCTTGAGCTTTTCACCGGTTAGTGGCATTCGATCTACGCTCTTTTCCTCCATAATGCGAATCCTGTCTTCAAGGTCACTCAGGAATCTGTAGGCGCGATCCAGAATCTCAAAGGTCCTGTAATCGATTATACGACTACTCTCGAGTTGAGCAAGAGCGTCCAGTGTGTTGTTGCGTATAATTTCTGGCCTGGAATGGCTATGCATGAGGATATTGGCCTGAACAAAAAATTCAACATCCACCAGGCCTCCCTCTCCGGTTTTGAGGTCAACGTTTACTGAATCCTCAAGGGCTAGCTCATTCTGCATTCTCTTACGCAAACGGTCAATTTCTCTCAGTTCAGGTCCCGAAACGGGCGTGCGCATGATGCTTTCCCTAATGATTGACACCACCTTGTCCGAAAGAGATGCTGGACCGAAAACCGGTCTTGCCCGTATCAGCGCCTGTTTTTCCCACAATGCGGACGAGTGTTTGTGGTACTCGTTGAAAGATTCCAGAGATGTCACAAGTGCGCCTTTGTTCCCTGATGGCCGTAGTCTTGTGTCTATCTGGAACACAATCCCCTCGGAGGTGTACATGTTGAGGACAGATATTATTCTGCCCGCAAAACGGCTGAACCAGTCATGAGCGGTCAGCTTACCCATCTGACTTGATGGCGCTTCGTAAACGAAAATGATATCCAGGTCAGAAAGATAAGTCATCTCCTGCCCACCAAGCTTGCCCATTCCTACTATCACAAACGGCAAATCATCAAGAGAACTGTTAGACCCGAACCTTCTGGTCATTTCCCGGTTTGCAATCTCGGCGGCGCCTTTAAGACAAACTTCAGCCAGGTCAGAGATCTCGCGCCTGATAACGGTCGAATCGGTCTCCTCTATCAGGCGTCTCACCCCGATTAGAAGCATTTGCTCATTCTTGAAGCGCCTGATCAGATTGAGTTGGTCCTCATAATCATCGGAATAGTCCAGCCTTTCAAAAAAGAGTTCTTCCAGTTCATCTCTGGTCTTGTGACCACCATCTACCCCCCTTGATATAAGAGAATCTATGGCCTGCGGATGTCTGATCAACAGGTCAGTGAACAACTTGCTCTCTCCTAGTATTTTTACAAGGAACCTGGCAGTTGCGGGATTCTCAAGAAAAGTTGAATAGTAGGCGGGGCCGGCTTTCAATGAAGCTACAAAGTTGTCCAGAGCGACCAGAGTCCTGTCCGGCTCAGGGGAATTCAGAATCTCGTCAATAAATAGTGGAGCAAGCCTCTGCATGAGAGCCCTGCTTTTCTCCAGAAGGAAGGCATGAGCTGATGGTCTAGCCAGGTTTCTGATGATCTTGAAAGCACGGGACGGATCAGAAAAAGCGCTTTCCTTTATTAAGACGAGGCACTGCGCTTCATCGTCCAGGAGATCTACAAGTTTCTGTCCCCGAGATGATGTCCTCTTGTCCGGGTTTTCATCCGAAACCCTCAGTAGACCAGAGAAAAGCTCATCTACAATTTTTCTGTGGCTGTCAAGGTCGAACTGGAATTTCTCAAGAGGTCTGATCCTGTAGCCCATCCGATAGGAAAGTTCTTCCATGTCCTCCCTCGATTTTGGGAGTTCATGAGTCTGTAACTGTTTTTCAATCTGAATGCGGTGCTCTGTTTTGCGGAAAAACAGATAGGCTTCCTTTAGGGCTTCTCCAGTAACTGATTCCAGTAGGTTTGCTTCTACTAGAAGGTTGAGCGATTTGAGGGTTGAAGCCGATCTAACCCGTGGTGTTCGCCCGGCGTTGATTAGTTGAAGAGCCTGGACAAAAAACTCTATTTCTCTTATTCCGCCCTGACCGAGTTTTATGTTCACTCCGGGTTTCATTTTTAGCTGGGACTGAATGAGGCTTTTCATCTCCCGCATGTCATCAAGAGTTGAATAATCAAGATGTTTCCTGTAAATGAATGGTTCAAGATCCTTCAGGAATTCAAAGCCTGATTCCTTGTCACCTGCAATCGGAGTCGCTCTCATTAGGGCCGCTCTTTCCCAGGTTCTCCCCCATGCAAGGTAATAATCCAGAGCGTTGACAAGAGACGGAACAAGCTCTCCCTTGTCACCTTCAGGCCGGAGACGCAAATCTACACGGAATACGAAACCATCTTCCGTGACATCAGATAAAGACTTGGAGACAGCTCGAGCCAGTGTCTCGTAAAACTTGTTGACCGGAATCCTCGATGGCCCATCAGTCCAGCCTTCTTCGGGGGATCGAAGGAATATAAGGTCAATGTCAGAGGAGAAATTAAGCTCTTTGCCTGACAGCTTTCCCATAGCCAGAACCACGATGCCCATGCGGCCGTCAAGTCCTTCCGGGAACCCATGCTTTGCTGACAATCTCGAGAAATGATACTCGAGTGCTGCCTGAATGCAAGCGCACGCAAGATCCGAAAGTTCGGCCATTATCTCCGTGACATCAGCAAGTTCGGCAAGATCACGCGAGCCTATCCGGAGGTAGTCCTCTTCTTTGTAAAGCCTCAAAGCGCGATCTACATCGCTCGGTTTTGTGGCCGCCGAGACCAGTCTCCTTAGGTCGAACTCTTTTTCGTCCAGCCCCCTTGTTTTCATGCATCCACGATTCACAAAGACTCTCTCCAGCAACTCCGGTCCTCGACGCATTATTGAGGATAGGAAAGCCGACCCGGCCACAGCGCTCACCATTACTTGAAGCAATTGGGCGTCCTGGAAGATTTCCGTAAGATGAGTCCTGGTGTTTACGGAAAGAATGTCATCGATCCGGTTTATGGCTACGGACGGATTGGGGATGGCCCCGATCAAATCGAAAACACGGTTAGCTGTTTCTGGATCAAGAGTGGACAGGAACTCAGCGAGCTTTGGATTTGCACGCGTCACAAGATTTTTTATCAATTGATCAGTCATTTGATTGTCTTGGGTAATTTTGCCAGAAAGTCCTAACTGGTTAAAAACACTCTCCCTTTGTGAATGTCTAGATCTGTCACATCCCCGATTGTCCAGGCGGGAATTCCGTCTTCTTCAAGTATTGATAAGACATTGGAGACATCTGATGACCGAACAACGACTACCATGCCGATACCCATATTGAATGTTTCAAACATGTCTGAGTTGTCAAGTGATCCAAGCTTTTGCAGAAAACTGAACACAGGCGGAACGGGCCAAGACTTCATCCTAATACGCACTGCTTTATCTTGAGGCAGTATTCGAGGAATATTCCCAGTGAATCCGCCTCCGGTTATGTGGGCCAGACCCCTGACTTCAACGTTGCTGATCAGTGAGAGAAGCGGCTTCACGTAGATACGGGTAGGAGTCAGCAGCTCCTCTCCAAGAGATTTGTCGAACTCAGCCGGTGTAGCCTCTATGCAATACTTGCCAGTTCCGAAAACAAGCTTTCTGACTAGACTGAATCCATTGCTGTGAAGACCGGACGAGGCCAATCCAATCACTGCATCACCTGTCCGGATTCCTGAGCCATCAATCGACTTGGGTTTGTCGACCATGCCTACACAAAATCCTGCAAGGTCATATTCTCCTGGAGCGTAAAAATCAGGCATCTCCGCCGTCTCTCCACCGATCAGAGAGCATCCTGCCTGATCACAGCCTTTGGCTATTCCTGATACAACCGCCTCAAAAATATCTGGTTCAAGTTTTCCTGTGGCAAAATAGTCCAGGAAGAACAGCGGTTCCGCTCCAACCACCACCAGGTCGTTTACATTCATGGCCACGAGGTCAATCCCTACGGTGTCATGAATGCCTGACATGAATGCCAGTTTCAGTTTTGTTCCGACACCGTCGGTGGCTGACACAAGGACCGGGTCGGAGTAAGCTTTCCAGTTTGGCCTGAACTGGGCCGCAAATCCTCCCATTTTACCTATTACTTCTGGTCTGAATGTGGCCCTTATCCTGTCTGATAGAGAGTTGATTGTTTTCTCGGCCAGACCCACATCTACTCCAGCGTCTTTATATGTTATCTTGTTTGACATCATTCACTGCTTTCCCCAGAAACTCACTCCGGTATTTCTGGAAATGTCTCCAGAAAATCTGCGTACCTTATCCATCAATACTTCCATGTCGATCGTGGTTATCTTTCTATCACGAACAACCTGTTTCCCATGCACAAAAACATGTCTGACATCAGATCCCCTCCCTGAATAGACCAGGAACGATTCCCGACAGTAAGGAGGGTTCATGTGAGGCGCATTGAGATCAACAACAATCAGGTCAGCGTATTTGCCCGGTTCAAGAGACCCTATAACATTTTCCATGTTAAGGACTCTGGCTCCACCCTGAGTGACAAAGAACAAGGTCTCATTTACGCTTAATGCGTCTTTTTCAGAACCAGCAATTTTTGAAATCAGCGCAGCGCTTCTCATTTCCTCGAACAGGTCCAGGTTGTTGTTGCTGGCAGGACCATCTGTTCCAATTCCAAGATTGATGCCCCTATCGGCTAATTTTTTAACATGAGCCATTCCCGAGGACAATTTCATGTTGCTTCTCGGGCAGTGAACTATCCCTGCGCCTGATTCACTCAACATTGACCTTTCTTCATCATTAACATGCACAGAATGAACAGCTACAAAATTCCTGTCGAGAACTCCCATTCTGGCTAATCGTTCGAAAGGTCTTAAAGTGTGCTGATCCAGCGAGTTCTGAACCTCCTGTAAAGTCTCGGAGACGTGCGAGAACAATATCATGTCATGTTCCAGGGCAATTTCATGGGCCCTCACAAAAGCCCTTTCGCTGCACAGATAGGGTGAATGACAGAAAAGAGCCGGTTTTGTAATCTTGCTGTGCGGGAAGTTGTCCAGGAATCTGTTGACCCTGTTTTCCCAGTCGTTGGAGCCTGAAGCGTCGGGTGTTTCAATGTCCATGGCCCCTTGGGCAAGCACTGCTCTCATGCCTGACTCTATGGCAGCCTCTGCAGCGCTCTCCATGAAGAAATATGCGTCAGCGACTGTGGTTGTGCCTGACAGGATCATTTCCACCATGGACAACATGGCTCCAGTATACACAAAATCAGGTGATACAAACCGGGCTTCAACAGGGAATATGTATTCGGTCAACCATTCGTGAAGTGGCGAATCATCGGCCAGGCCTCTCAACAGGCTCATTGGCGTATGACAATGACAGTTCACCAGTCCCGGCATTATCAAACAACCAGAGCAGTCAATTATCTCATCGGAATCAGTGGGGTAAGTTTCACCCGAATTGACGGAAATCAGAAAATTGTCATCAAAGACGGTAAACTTGTGGGGCTCAACCCTGGAAGTTCCAGGATGCGTCAGGATTAGCCCGTTTTTGAGAATGACACGCTTCTTCCCGCTGGTTTCGTGGTAACTTGATAATGGGTTATCATTAGTCAACTGCGGAAATCACCTCTCCAATTATTGTTGATAGTTTTTTTTCGGCTATCTTTGCGTTGTAAAGCACCTGTTCAAATGAGACCGGAGTCATGCAGTCCGGCATGTTGACATTGGTGACGGCTGCGACGGCCATGATCCTGAATCCAACCTGAACTCCTGTTATAACTTCTGGCACTGTGCTCATTCCCACACAGTCTGCTCCAAGAAGTTTGAGCATTCTTGTTTCAGCGCGTGTCTCAATACTAGGACCTGACACTGCTACATAAACACCTTTATGAAGCTGTATACCGTTTTGTAGAGCGGCTGATTCTGCCAGTTCCATCAATTTGGGGCAATACGGCTGACTCATGTCCGGGAACCTGTCACCGAACGCGTCGTCTGTTAGTCCACGGAGAGGATTCTGGCCAATGAAGTTGATGTGGTCCTCAACCAGCATTACGTCACCGGATCTGAAGATGTGACTCAGACCACCCGCTGCGCTATTGATGATTAGTATTTCAGGTCCAATCTTTCTGAGAACCCGGACAGGAAAAGTCACGAGGTCCAGTGGATAGCCCTCGTAGTAATGAATCCTTCCCTGCATTGCCACGACAGCTTTCCCTGAGAGAGCCCCGAATATCAATTTGCCTTGGTGTTCGGATACAGTAGGTTGTGGAAATCCTGGTATCTCAGAATAATTGATGACACACTCGCTCTGAATGTGATCCGCCACGCCACCGAGACCGGTTCCCAGTATCAGTGCGACCCTGGGGACAGTTCTTATCCTGGACCTTATGTAATCCGCCGCCTCGTTAACAGCTTCCCATTTTATCGACATTTCAATTCCTGGTCCTGAAGCAACTCAGCGCTTCTGATTCAAAACTTGAATTCTGAGCTTTTTGAATTCGGTTTTTAGTGTATTATTCTTAAAAAAGCCCCGATGGCAATAACATCGAGGCCTTTTTAGCACAGTACATAAAATATGGAGTGAATTATGGATCTATCAAGCTTGATAATCCTCGCATTCTTTTCCTGGATAGTCTGGAAAGTTTACAACATCATTCTCGGACCTCAGGAAGATAACCAGAAAAGCGGCCGCAACGGATTTCGCTGAGGCTGAAACCTGGTGTTCGTGTAACACACAACCAGATTTCTGTTTCAGGCTGAGGACAGCTCAAGGGGTTTCCAGTTATTTAACCCTTGAGTTCTTTAATTTTTTCTTCAAGAACGGGAACCACCTCGTTCAGATCGGCTACTACACCATACTGAGCCAGTCTGAAAATCGGAGCTCGGGCGTCTTTGTTTACAGCGACTATCAATGGCGATCCCTTGATGCCACCCATGTGCTGGAAAGCGCCGCTGATACCAAGCGCCAGGTAAACCTTTGGCTTGACCTCTATGCCAGAGGTTCCTACCTGATGGTACTTCGGCAGCAGGTTCTTGTCCACTATGGGACGGGAACAAGCCAGGACGCCTCCCACAGTGTCCGCCAGCGACTGGTAAATGTCCATATCCGGCTCATCTCCGATTCCGCGACCTACCGATACGATGATGTCGGCGGCAGAGATATCCAGATCACCTTTCTCTGCTTCTTCGTAAGAAATGAATGTCTTGCGTAACTTCTCGGATTTTATCGGAGAATCCTGTATCTCCACTGTTCCGGGAGTCTGTCCGGAAGGCGTAAACGAAAAACTTCCGCTTCTGATCGTTACAACAATTCTCTGGGCGTCCCTGAAGGAAACCAGTGCGTTTATCTTGTAACTGTAGATTTGTCTAAGCGCAAACAATCTTCCATCAGTGACCTCGAATCCAAAGCAGTCGGTGGCAAGCGCAGCCTCCAGGGCTACGGACAGTCCTGGAGCGAGGTCTATGATGGAGTTGGAGCTACCCATGAGCACCACGTAATCACTCTGGTTAGCCAGAATTGCCTTCAGGCATTTTTCATACGCTTCTGAGTTGAATGTCGCCAGAGCAGGGTCATCAACTACGAGGACCTTCGGGAACTCAGCTGCGAGTTTCTCCGACGCGGCAGATACATTTGCGCCCAAAAGAATACAGGTTATGTCGGCCCCAAGTTGTGTGGCTATGGATCTGGCTGCCGCCAGGGCTTCCCAAGTAGAATCTCTCAGGGTTCCATTGCGATGTTCGGCCAATACATATAAATTCTTCATCGTTACAGGACCCCCTTTTCCTTGAGTATCTCAGCTACTCTGGCAGCCACATCGTCAGTTGATCCCTTTATGATTTCGGCGCCGTCTCCTTCTGGTGGCAAAAACACCTTTTCTACTGTTATTCTCGATCCTGAATGACCAACCTGACTTTCTTCGAGGCCCAACTCTGTTAGATCAACTGTTGGTATTTCTACTGACGCCACTTTCCGGACTGCCCTGATCGAGACAAATCGTGGTTCGTTCAAACCAGTTGCGACTGAAATGACTGCAGGTAATTCCATCTCTATTTTTTCATAAAGACCACCTTCAAGCTCGCGTCTGAACGTAGCCTTTTTGTCGGCAATCTCAATGTGCGAGACCAGGGTAGCCGAAGGTGTTCCCAGCATGGCGGCCAGCATGCCGCCGACCTGTCCACCTGCGTCATCCTCTGCCAATGTGCCGGTCAGCACCAGATCGAAAGGTCTTTTCTGTATGAAACTGGCAAGCGCTTTTGCTACCACAAATCCGTCTGATCCATCGAAGGCGTCATCCCATATCTGAAAAGCTTCGTCAGCGCCTCTGGCAAGACATTCCCGCAGCATTTCCTCGGCATCTTCCGGGGCGACGCTCACAACCGTGACTTCGCCATCATACTTTTCCTTTAGCTGGACGGCTTCCTCTATGGCGAATCTGTCCCAGTCATTCAGATCATGATCCAGGTCGTCCTTCTTGATGTCTTTCCCGTTGGAGGCTATCGACAGTTCCGCCTCAGATGTGTCCGGTATCCACTTCATGCATGCAATAATCTTCATGAACCCTCCGAATCATTTAAACTCAAGGCTGATCCCGAAATCGTAATTTGCATATTCGATCAGGATATTGAGCGATCCACCAGTTCCACCAGGTCGATGACTTCCATTTTCCCCTCATTCCCGGTGGTCTTGATTGCGTCCTCTATGTTTATCAGACAGAACGGACATGCTGTTATTATTAGCTGAGCCCCAATCTCCTGAGCCATTCTTACGCGTTTCTCACCCATTCTCTGGGTCTCCTGCTCATTTTCATACCACAACATTATTCCGCCACCGCTACAGCAGAAGCTTCTTGAACGACAACGTTCCATGTCGCGAAAACGAAGTCGTGGGATGCTGTTGAGGACTTGGCGCGGGTCCTCGTAAATGTTGTTATGGCGTCCCAGGTAACAGGGGTCATGATATGTCACCAGACGACCCTGCACATAGTCTTCCGTAAAGTTTAACCTGTTGGAACGAATCAGTTCTGACAGGAGCTGACTCGAATGCATGACAGGGAATTTTTTTGGGTAGTCATTTTTAATTACATTGTAGGCGTGTGGATCAAAGGCCACTATTTTTCTGAATGTTCTGGATTCGAATGCCTCTATGTTCTTTTCCGACACCTGCTCAAACAGGCCCTCTTCCCCAATTCTCCTGACTTCATTGCCGGAGTCGTTTTCATCCTGGCCAAGGATGCCAAAATCACAACCCGCCCGCCCGAGTATCCTGGAAAAACTCTTGGATATCTCCTGGATCCTGGGGTCAAATGAGCCGCAGCTATCAACAAAGAACAGATACTCAGCGGTATCGCCTTTCTTCAACTCTTTCACTGTAGTCCCATCAACATCCTTGGACCATGCCGCTCTCTTTCCTTTAACCGCCCCGTACGCGTTGCCTTTCTTTTTTATCTGCTGAAGCGGTTTCTGGAGAGATTGTGGAATTGCGCCCTGTTCAAGAAGATAACGTCGCATATCAACAATCTTGTCTATGTATTCAATGAAGATGGGACATTCCTGTTCGCAAGCGCCACAGGTCGTGCAGGCCCAGATCTCGTCCTCAGTTATAATGTCTCCGACGAGCTTCTTTTCTCCCTGTGACTTGGGGGCTCCTAGTATCGGATATTTTTCATAAGCGTAATCTCGGGCCTTTATACTGATCATCTTGGGAGACAACGATCGCCCCACAATGTTGGCGGGGCAATTGTCCGTACACCTGCCGCAGTCAGCGCAGGAATAAAAATCCAACACATGTTTCCACGTAAAACCGGTAAGGTCGTTTACTCCGCATTGATCAAGGTCCATCCAGTCCTTTGTCCCGTATTTGACCGGTTTTATCGTCCCATGATTCAGATTGGCGAAATAGACGTTAGGTATGGCAGTGATCACATGAAAATGCTTGGAAATAGGCAAGTAGTTAAGAAGTCCGAAGAAGCATACAATGTGAGCCCAGTAACTCGAAACATGCAATTTCGACAGACTCTCATAACTTAGTGACTTCATGAAAGACGATGCGAGCGCTGAAGCGGGGAAACAATACCATGGCTCTGCGGGGTTCTCTGTGACAAAAGCGCTGCCGTCATAAAGCATGTCGGTAATCATGAGGGCCGATACCAGTCCAAGGATGATGAAAGCTTCTCCCTCATGACCGCTCATGCCGGGATGAGCGTAGCGCGACGGCTTCCAGACGGCTCTTCTTACCATCGCTATGAGACACACGCCGAGCACCACCAGAACTGTGTAGTCCTTGATCACATCGTAAACATAAGCCACGGAACCTGTGAACAGCGGCAGGTGAAATTCGGCGGAAAAGCCTCTGCCAATAAGCGTCAACGATCTTATTGACAGGATCATGAAACCGGCAAACAAAAGGATGTGCAAGATGCCTGCGCCGAGGTAACGGGGCTGACGAAGCTGGCCGAAACCATACAGGAGCATCATTTTCAGACGCTCTGAGACATTCGAAAAGCGTGGATCAGGGGCGCATTTCCTGAGCGCCTCCACTCGTTTCCACATGATAAAAGTGAAACAGGCAATCGACAATATCAGCGCGACCAACGCGACGGACGGCGCCGGAAATCCCAATACGGGAACGGTTGCAGGCTCAGGAAGTGTCATGGCTGGAATCCTCTGGGCTGAACGACAGTAGATTAATCACCGTCAGTACAGTTTCCAAACTTGCTCAGACAAACAGTCTGGATATGGCGACGCCAGTGAAAACAGCCCAGTCAGTTGTGTCTGAATCTAGGGATTCTTCACTGGCAGAGCCTCTGCTAGCTCATGATAATAGCCAGGATTCGGGCCGGTTTGTCTCCGTAGGCCCTGACCAGGTGTATGCTCGTCGAATCGTAATAGATGGCGTCCCCGGCTTTTAATACGTCGCGATGGTCGTCAACAAAGGCCTCCATCTCACCCTCGAGCACAAAAATAAATTCCTGCCCGTCATGGCTGGATTTCTCATCGTCATCCGAAGGAAGAAGTGTCACGATGAAAGGCTCAATCATGCGATCTTTCTTGCCCGGAGCCAGGGATTCATATTCATACCCACGCTTGGCCTGCTTGGACGCGCCTAAACGCGCCACTGACTGTCTTGCGTCTGCTCGCACAATGGTGAAAGATTCAGTCCCAGTCGATATCACGTCCGACATCTTCAGTGATAGCGCTTTACTCAGTTTTATGAGCTGGCCCAAGGGCAATAGAATGTCCCCCGCCTCCACCTGGCGCAAAGATTCAGCGTCCAGTCCGCTTTTCTCGGCTAACTCCTCTATCGTAAAACCCTTGGAATCCCGAAGTTCCTTCAGCTTGACTCCATGAGGTTTAGACTGATCCTTTTGAGCTTTAGATCCGGACTCAGCGACAGTATTGGGATCGGTCAAGAGGTCATGTCCCTTGTCGTCACCGTAATCGTCAATGGTCTCCATGAATTTATCATAGGATGATCTACCGCTATCCTGTTCCATGGGTAATCCTCTCTGTCATGGGGGTACAAATTATGAGCTTAAGATCATTAACGGTCGATTACATTGATCTGCCCGGAGCTCCGATGCTACGGGCTATTACGATCCTTTGAACCTCAGAAGTCCCTTCGCCTATGTCCAGAAGTTTCTGGTTCCTGTAATGCCTCTCAACAGCGTAATCCTTCATCAGCCCATAACCACCATGCATCTGTACGGCGTGGTTGGCTGCCCTGTAATAGGTTTCAGAACACACAAGCTTCGCCATGGCCCCGTATTTTGGGGTCAGCTTGTTGTTGTCCTTCATCCAGCATGCCTTATATAGAAGAAGGCGCGCCATTTCTATTTCGGTAGCCATGTCGGCCAGCTTGAAAGCGTTGGCCTGAAACGAGCCGATGGGCCTGCCAAACTGTTTGCGTTTCTTGGAATAGTCCAGAGCCAGTTCGAAAGAACCTTGTGCGCCACCCAGCCCCATGGCCCCTATCGAAAGTCGACCGCCATCAAGCGTCTTGAGCATTTGATGAAATCCCTCACCGCGGGCTCCAAGCAGATTTTCCTTTGGCACACGGCAGTCCTGGAAAGTTAACTGCCCTGTGTTGGAGGATCTCCAGCACATCTTGCCATGCATGGTCTCCGCAGTGAACCCTTTGGTTCCATTCTCAACAAGTATACAACTGATCTCCGGTTTTTTGGGATCTGAAGAATCCGTTATACATTGCACCACACAAACAGCGCTTATGTCAGTCGTAGAGTTTGTGATGAATATCTTGCTGCCGTTGATGACCCACTCGTCACCATCCAGCACAGCCGTTGTCTGAGAGGCTCCAGCGTCCGAACCGGCATCCGGCTCTGTCAGTCCAAATGACGCCAGGATCTTGCCGCTACAGAGATCAGGCAGCCACTTCTTCTTCTGCTCCTCCGTGCCAAACGCGAATATAGGGAAAATGCCCAGCGAGTTGCCCGCTGCAATGGTCGCGGCCTGTGAGCCGTCAATCCGGGCTATTTCCTCAACCATGATTATGTAGTTGAGGTAACCAACGTCACTGCCCCCATATTCCTCAGAAACAAATGGGCCAAAAAAATCAAGCTCACCCATCTTGCGTGTCAGACTGTAGGAAAACTCTTCCTTGTCATCCAGCTCCTGAGCTATCGGAGCTATTTCCTTTTCGGCGAATTCGCGAACTACCTTGCGTGTTAGTTCTGCATCTTTGGGTAGATCAAAATTCAAGGACATACTCAACCCCCTGGAGATTAGAGATGGCGAATAAAATTCATTGCGGAGAACCTGATGTGGATTTTGACACTCCAGCAGCCGTGATTTCTCCACGAACTACTGTGATGATACTTCACTCTGCATGAACACCCTGAACCATGTTCGGGGAAAAGTCTCTCACCAAAGATCTATATTTAAATGACGCGTAATTTGGGAATGACGGACTTCTGTAGTGTCTATGGACTACCAAAAAGGAGATGCGATTGTCAAGTTGAACAGTTGATCAGGCGGACATGTGTGTTGACAGTTCACCTGGCTGAAATAGCGCGTATTTATGAAAAATTACGTGTTACTCCATTCCAACTCGGCTATGTTATGAAATGTTAAGCGAATTACTTATAATCATATTGACTTAATAGCCATAATATCTTTATAATAT